>JANLYC010000336.1:0-19841 GCA_031365435.1 Nocardioidaceae bacterium | reverse complement strand
GGAGCACGTTGCCGTCCTTGAACAACAGCTTGAGGTTCTCATTGCGGTCGGCGAGAACTTTCGAGAGCTTGGCTGAGTTGGTCAGCAGGGTGTTGAGCTGGGCGTCGCGCGCGGCCACGTTGCGGCTCAACCGGGACAGTCCGGCGAGGCTGCTCTTGACCTCGTCGGGTGTGTTGCGGAACAGGTCGGCCAGGGTGTTGAGCGAGGTTGCCAGCTGGCCGGTCTTGATGCGCTGCTCGGTGGTGGCCAGGCCGCTGAACGCCTCCACCACGTCGTACGGCGATGCGGTTCGCGCCACCGGGATCTCGCTGTCCGGGGGAAGCTGACCGCTCCCCGCGGGTTCGAGCGCCAGGTACATGGCGCCGAGCAGCGTCTTGACCCGGATCGAGGCCCCCGTCTGGGTCCCGAAGTCGGTGCCACTGTCGACCCGGAACTTCACCAGGACGTGTCCGCCGTCCAACGTGATGTCCTCGACCTGGCCCACGCGGACTCCGGCGACGCGTACCTCGTCGTTGACCTTCAGTCCGCCGGCCTCGCTGACCTGGGCGTAGTAGGTGTCACCGCCGCCGATGAGCGGGAGGTCCTGGGCCCGGAAGGCCGCCAGCATGAACAAGGCGATCGCAACCAGGCCGGCCGCACCGATGGTCACGGGGTTGCGCTCACGGAACGGCTTCATCCGAGATCACATCGCGGCGTGTTGGTGTTGTAGTCGACCGGGATCGTCAGCTTCCGGTGAGCGACGCCCGGCAGTGTGACCGTGCCCCGGAAGTTGCACAGATAGAAGTTGAACCAGGATCCGTAGGCCGCGGTGCGTCCGATCTTCTGCAGCTTCAACGGAAGGATCTGGAGCGCCTTGTCGATCTCGGGCCGGTTCTTGTCCAGGGTCCTGGCAACCCGCCGGAGCTGCGCGATGTCGCGCGTCAAGGGTGCGCGAGCGTCCTTGACCAGGCCGGCGGTCTGGACCGCCAGGTTGGAGACGTCGTCGAGCGAACCCAAGATGGCGGCGCGATCGGTCTTCAGGCCCGACACGAACTGCTGAAGCTCGACGATCAGGCTGGACAGCTCCTGGTCGCGGTCGCCGAGCGTCACGAGCACGTCGTTCAGGTTGGTGATGAGCTGCCCGACGACCTTGTCACGGTCGGCCAACGCGTTGGTGACCGACGCCGTCGACTGGAGCAGGCTCTCGACGGTTCCGCCCTCGCCCTGGAAGACCTGGATGATCTCGTAGGACAGCTTGTTGATGTCCGCCGGCGACAGGGCCGCGAACAGCGGTTTGAACCCGTTGAAGAGAACGGTGAGGTCGAGCGCCGGCGCGGTCCGCGAGAGCGGGATCGTGTCGTCCTCCCTCAGCGGTGCCGACGATCCTGATCCCTGGGTGATCGCGATGTAACGCTGGCCGACGAGGTTGCGGTAACGGATGCTGGCGTCGGTAGCCTGGTTGAGCTGGGAGTCCGAGTCGACGCTGAAGGTGACGAGAGCGTCGTTGCGTCGGTAGATCTCGATCTTCTTCACCGCACCCACGCGCACGCCGGAGATGCGGACGTCGTCGCCCTTGTTGAGTCCGGTGACGTCGCTGAAGACCGCTTTGTACTGCGTCGTGCTGCCGAACGAGATGTTGCCGATCGTGATCACGAGCAGGCCGGTCGCAAGCGAGGTCACGACCATGAAGATCGTCAGCTTGACGGCGTCGACGGTGGTCTTGGCATCGAGCAGCTTCACCGCACGCTCACCTGCGCCCCCCGCATGATCGGCCCGAGCAGCAAGGTCGCGATGTCGGGAACGTCGTCGGAGCTGATCCTGAGCACCGGACCCGCGAGTGAGTTGACGACCTGCTGCTCGGCCGCGGTTCCGGCGTACCCCGACGTCAGGTCGTAGCTCGGGGCGGGACGGTACTTGCCGTGCGTTGTCTTCACCCCGTCGTCCACCTGGCGCGGCGCCGGTTGCGGGCCGGGGTTTCGCTGGGAGTACGGCGGGCTGGGCAGACTCTCGCAGTGGGGGCCGTTGTCGGCGCCGTAGACCGGGTCGTCAGCGGGGCTGTAGCCGGTGGGCTGGTTGGGAATGGTCTCGAGCGTGATGTGCAAGGTGTAGTTGCGGTAGGCCTCGGTCATGCGCGGAACCCAGTTGGCGATGCCCTCGGCGAGACACGGGTACTCCGGCGCGTACTCCGCCAGCGCGTTGACCGTCGGAAGCGAGACGCGCCCCAGCCGGATGATGTTGTCCCCGTTGGCCTGCAGGAAGTCGCGCGTCGTGCTGGACAGGCCTGCCACGTCGTCGAAGAGCGCAGCGAGCTCCTGCTGCTTGTCGACGATGGTCTGGCCGGTGACCACCTGGTTGTCCAGCGTGCGGGCCAGGTCAGGAAGGACGCCGCGGTACTCGTCCGAGACCCGCGACAGCAGGGTGAGGTCCTTCACGATCGACGGCACCAGCGGATTGAGCTGCTTGAGGTAGCTGTCCAGGCGGACCAGGTTGTCGCCGAGCTCGGTGCCCCGTCCCTCCAGCGCGGTCGACAACGCGTTCAACGTGTAGGACAGCTGGACGGGCCGAACCGCCGTGAGCAGAGGGTAGGAGTCCGATAGCACCTTCTCCACCTCGATCGAGACCGCGGACTGCTTGATCACGTCCCCGGCCGCGATCGGCCGCGTCGAGGGGTCGGCCGGGATGTCGAGCTCGACGTACTTCTGGCCGAACAGGGTCTTCGGCAGGATCCGCGCCGAGACGTTTCTCGGGATCGAGCCGACCTCGCCGGCGGACAGGGCCAGGTCGAGACGCGCGCCGTCACCTTCGGAGGTGATCGACCGGACCTCACCGACGATGACGCCGCGCAGCTTGACGTCGGCATGCAGCGGGAGCTGAAGCCCCGCCCGCGATGCGGTCACCTCGACGTGCACGACGTTGACGAACGTCTTGTTGAAGATGGCGTAAGTCAGCCAGATGCCCGCCAGGAGCAGGCCGATGAACACCACGCCGAGAAGGCGGTGCCGGAGCATGGCGACCATCAGCCGGCCAACCGCACGGTGGTCGTCGTGCCCCAGATCGCCATGGACAGGAACAGGTCGATGACGTTGATCGCCACGATCGACGTCCGGACGGCCCGACCGACGGCCACGCCGACACCGGCAGGACCTCCGGACGCGTGGTAGCCGTGGTAGCAGTGGATCAAGATCACGACGACGGCGAAGATCAGCACCTTGCCGAACGACCACAGCACGTCGCCGGGTGGCAGGAACAGCGTGAAGTAGTGGTCATAGGTGCCCGCACTCTGTCCGTAGAACTTCGTCACCACGAGCTTGGTCGCGAAGTACGACGACAACAGCCCGACGATGTAGAGCGGGATGACCGCGACGAGCCCGGCGATGATGCGCGTGGTCACGAGGAACGGCAACGACGGGATCGCCATGACCTCCAGCGCGTCCACCTCCTCGCTGATGCGCATGGCTCCGAGCTGTGCGGTGAAGCCGCATCCGACCGTGGCCGCCAGCGCGATACCGGCGACCAGCGGTGAGATCTCGCGCGTGTTGAAGTACGCCGACACGAATCCCGAGAAGAGAGCAGTCCCGATCTGGTTGAGAGCGGCGTAGCCCTGCAGCCCGACCTCGGTGCCCGTGAAGAAGGCCAGGGCCGTGATGACGCCGACCGTGCCGCCGATGACAGCCAGCGCGCCGGAGCCCAACGTGACCTCGGCGAGCAGCCGCCAGATCTCCTTGCGGTAGCGCCGCAGCACCCGTGGGGTCCAGGCGAGCGCCCGTAGGTAGAACGCCAGCTCGCTCCCGAGGTTGTCGAGCGCCGAGAGTGGACGGCGGTAGACGGTGCGCAGATCGGCCATGTCACCCGCCCTTCGGAGGGACGAGCTGGAAGTAGACGGCGCTCATCACGAAGTTGGCGATGAACAGCAGGATGAACGTGATGACAACGGACTCGTTGACAGCGTCCCCGACACCCTTGGGGCCGCCCCCGGCGTTCATGCCCTTGTAGCAGGCGACGATGGCGGCGATCAGGCCGAACACGAGTGCCTTGACCATGCCCTGCCAGAGGTCCGGCAGCTGGGCGAGCGCGGTGAACGAGGCGAGATACGCCCCCGGCGTACCGCCCTGCAGGATCACGTTGAAGAAATAGCCGCCCATGACGCCGACGACGCTGACGAGGCCGTTGAGAAAGACGGCGACGAGCATGCAGGCGAGCACCCGGGGGACGACCAGGCGCTGGATCGGGTCGATCCCGAGCACCATCATCGCGTCGAGCTCCTCGCGGATCTTGCGGGCTCCGAGGTCGGCGCAGATCGCCGAGCCACCAGCGCCGGCAATGAGCAGTGAGGTCGCGATCGGACCGGCCTCACGCACGACCGCGAGCACCGCCGCCGAACCGGTGAACGACTGGGCGCCGAACTGCATGATCAGGCCACCGACCTGCAGCGCGATGACCGCACCGAAGGGAATCGCCACCAGGGCAGCGGGGACGATCGTGACCGACGCGATGAACCAGGACTGCTGGAGGAACTCGCGCAGCTGGAAGGGCCGGCGGAAGAGCCCACGCATGACGTCCAATGCGAATGCGAAGAGAGTGCCCGTTGCCCGGAGAGGTGCTGCGGCACGCGACAGCGTGGTGCTCGAGGTGCTGCTCACGGAGCCATCACCATGCTCGGCTCGAAGGAACCTTCGGGTGGCGTCACGCCGTTGTCGCGACACCAGGCGCCCGGTTCGCGCTGGGTGACGCGGGGCCGGCCGTCGGAGGGCTCCAGCTGCAGCGGGATCGGCGGCAGCGGCGGCAGCTCCTGCCCCTCCTCGGCGGCCAGCTCGTCGGCGTCCTTCTCTTCCGACATTCCGATGGGACCGATGCGCTGGGCGTTGAGGAACTGCCGGACCACCGGCTCTTCGCTGGACAGCAACATCTCGCGGGGGCCGAACATGGCGAGGTGCTTGTGGTACAGCAAGCCGATGTTGTCGGGCACGGTCCGCGCGGTGTTGATGTCGTGCGTGACGATCAGCATCGTGGCCTCGATCTGAGCGTTCAGATCGACGATGAGCTGGTTGAGGAACGACGTGCGGACCGGGTCGAGACCCGAGTCGGGCTCGTCGAAGAGCACGATCTGGGGGTCGAGCACGAGTGCGCGCGCGAGGCCGGCCCGCTTGCGCATGCCGCCGGAGATCTCACCCGGGAGCTTGTACTCCGCTCCGAGCAGCCCGACGAGCTCCATCTTGTCCATGACGATCTGCCGGATCTCGGACTCGGACTTCTTGGTGTGCTCACGCAACGGGAAGGCCACGTTGTCGTACAGGTGCATCGACCCGAACATCGCGCCGTCCTGGAACAGCACGCCGAACAGCTTGCGCACCTCGTACAGGTCACGTTCGCTGCAGGTGGCGATGTCGACGCCCTCGATGACGACGTGTCCACGGTCGGGCTTGAGCAAGCCGATGAGCACCTTGAGGAAGACCGACTTGCCGGTGCCGGACGGACCGAGCATGACGCAGATCTCGCCTGCCGGAATCGTCAGCGAGACGTCGCCCCAAATCAGCTGTTTGCCGAAGGACTTGGTCAGTCCGTCGACAGTGATCTCGACTCCCACGAGTGGGCCTCCCTAGCACGCCTCACGGTACAAACGACCTGCGTAGCGAGAGGTTACGGGGGAGTTTCCGGCTCCGCATTTCGGCCGCCGGGCATGACGAAGGGCGGCCACCGCGTACGGTGACCGCCCATCGACGGTGCTACGGGTGACGCCGAAGCGTCGGGGTGCTGCTCGAGGTCACTTGACCGAGACGGTGGCGCCGGCGGCCTCGAGGGCCTCCTTCGCCTTCTCAGCGGCGTCCTTGGCGACCTTCTCCAGGATGGGCTTCGGGGCGCCCTCGACCAGGTCCTTGGCCTCCTTGAGACCGAGGCTGGTGAGCGAGCGCACCTCCTTGATGACCTGGATCTTCTTGTCGCCGGCGGCCTCGAGGACGACGTCGAACTCGTCCTGCTCCTCGGCGGCCTCAGCGGCCGCGCCGCCGCCCGCGGGGGCGCCCGCGGCAGCAACAGCGACCGGAGCCGCAGCGGTGACGCCGAAGGTCTCTTCGAACTGCTTCACGAACTCGCTGAGCTCGAGGAGGGTCATCTCCTTGAACGCGTCGAGGAGCTCGTCGGTGGTGAGCTTCGCCATGGTGGCGTTCCTTCCTGATTACGGTGTCGCGCTAGCCGATGCGGAGAGCACCAGCCGGTCTGCCTGGATGGATGGGTCGGTCCGGGAGCGTCAGCCCTCGGCGGGTTCCTCAGCTGCCACGTCGGTCGCCTCAGCGGCTTCGTCGGGGGTCTCCGCTGCTGCAACCTCGGTGACCTCGGCGACCTCAGGAGTGACGTCGTCGGTGTCGGCTGCAGCATCGGTGGTGTCGTCAGCCTCGGCTGAGGGTTCCTCCGAAGGGGCCGGCTCGCCGGCGCCACCTCCGAGGATCGACGGGTCCTGCTCGGCCTTCGCCTGCAGGGCGCCGGCGAGCCGGGCGGCCTGGGAGAGCGGGGCGTTGAGCAGGAAGACGGCGTTCTGGAGCGATGCCATGAACGCGCCCGCGAGCTTGGCGAGGAGGACCTCGCGCGACTCCAGGTCAGCGATCTTGGCAATCTCGGCGGGGGTGAGCGGCTTGCCGTCAAGCACACCACCCTTGATGACGAGAGGTGAGTTGGCCTTGGCGAAGTCACGAAGACTCTTGGTCGCCTCGACCGCGTCGCCCTTGATGAAGGCGATGGCGGACGGTCCTTGCAGGAGGTCGTCGAAGGAATCGACGCCCGCCTCCTTGGCGGCGATCTTCGTCAGGGTGTTCTTCACCACGGCGTAGCTCGCGTTCTCACCGAGAGCACGCCGCAGGTCCTGCAGCTGCTTCACGGTGAGCCCGCGGTATTCGGTCAGCACAGCACCCTCGGAGCTGCGGAACGCGTCCACGAGCTCTGCGACGGCTGCTGCCTTGTCCGGCCGCGCCATGGGTCCTCCTTCAGCGGATCACAATGGGTTGCGAAGCCGCCGGGCCCTGGACCGACAAAAGAAAAGCGCCCCGTGCAGGCGCACGGGGCACGACCTGGATCACGCTGCGATCTCACGGTCGAACTCGTTTCACCTGCGCGGGCCGCCCGCTCTGCGGGGCCTTCGACTGGCTCCAAGCTGGACACCTGGGGTCAGTAACCGGCGGTCTTCGGTGCGACAACAGTACGACGTCCCGGTGTCGTCGGCCAAATCGAGCAGCGACGGCGAAGGCTAGTGACTGCCGAGGCTGGGCGTGCCGACCTGGCCGGCCGGAGGCGGGTTGACCTTGACGGGTTCGCCCCACGCGGAGTACTCGAACGTCGTTGTCGTCCCGCTGACCGTCGACGTGATCTTGACCGGACGCTGGTGGGAGTCGACCCAGACCTGGGAGGTCAACGTCGCAGGCAGGTGCGCTCGGAGCTCGGCGGCGCTGACGCCCGGCACGTTGTCCAGTCCCATGGCTTTGAGGGCCTGCGCAGTGTCGACGGTGACGGAGTAATGGCGAGCGGCGACGCCGTCGACCTGATCCATGCCGAGGTCTTTGAGCTCCTTGATGCTGGCGTAGAGCTTCTCGACGCGCTGCGGGTCGAGGCTGGACAACATCTGGTCCAACCACGCACCCATCGGGTTGTCGGGGTCATCGAGGTCGATCTTGACCCAGGGCTTGCCGCTGTCGCCGGTCAGCAGGCCGCCGGACGCCTTCACGTAGAAGACCCGGTCGAGCAAGCGGAACGTCATGGTCTTGCCCACGCCGGCCGTCATCGACATGTCCATCATGATGTCGTCGACGGAGCTGCCGGCCGAGAAGTCCCCGGACATGTGCAGCGTCTTGCCCGCTCGGGTGACGGTTCCCTCGATGTGACCCGACTGCGCCTTGAGCTGGGCACCGGAGATCTGGGTCCCGAACTCGGCCGCGGTCAACTCGCGCACCGCGCCCGCCGAGCCGTTCACCTCCCCGGCCCGTCGGTCACCACAGGAGGAAAGCGCCAGCGCCAGCGCCAGCGCCGTGACCGGCGCGATCATCCACTGTCGACGGTTCATGCGTCCCCCTCGGTTGCCCCTCGCTGGATCGTCATTGTGCCTCAGGCGTTACCGGTAAGCGGCCGTTTCGTCGCTTTGCGCCGCAGTCCGTGATGACGTGTCAGAGACTGAACTCTCCGACCTGGCTCTTCGGCGGAGCCACGATCGAGACGGCTTTGCCGTAGTCGGAGAAGTGCGCTTCGAACGCTCCGACCGACGCGAGATCGACCTTGATCTCGACCGGGCGGTTGGCGCTGTCGACGTACACCTCACTGGTCAGCGTGTCGGGCAGCCCGAGCGTGGTCGCGTCCTGGCCCTTGAAGACCGGGTTGGACTTCAGCATCGCCCGCGTGTCGACGGTGACGGTGTAGTGCGTCGACCGGACGCCGTCGATCGTCTCCTGGCCCTTGTCGGCGAAGCGTGTGGCGCCCTCGAGGTATGCCGCGAAGTTGCCTGGGTTGGCGGCCTGGAAGATCTGCCCCAGCGGATTGGTCGGGTCAGACAAGTCGATCTTCATCCACTTCTTGCCCTGTGCGCCGGTCAACGGTCCGCCGGACACATAGAGCACCTGGTCGACGACCCGCATCTTGAACTGCTGTCCCCCCGCATCGGCGGTGAACGCGATGGCAGGCGCCCCTTGGTTGTCGAGGTGGGCGTCATCGCCGGCAAGCTGGAGCGACTGCCCCTGGGACTCGACAATCACCTCGACATGGGCTGAGCCGGCGGAAGCCAGGGCGGCGCGGATCTCGCTCGCGAGGTTGTCCTTGGTCAGGACCGCAACGGCCGAACGGCCCAAGCCGGCCGCGGGATCGGACGAACCTGTCGTGTCGCCCGCGCTGCCGCACGCGGCCACGGTGGCGAGCAGGCCGGACATCATGACGGCTACGGCCGTCCGTCGGATCTGCACTGGATTCCCCTCGAGTCAGTTGAGTCGGCGCCGGTCCTTGGTCGCCTTCAACCAGCGTACGTGGCCGCAGCCATCACAGCGGGCCGGCGGCCCTGGTCGACTCCTCCTCACCCACGTCGTCGGACACTCCGCCCGCGTCCTGGGCTCGTCGCAGCAACGGACCGGAGCCAAGCCGCGCGGCAAGAGCAGCGGCTTCGGAGACCAGCGCCGCAGCGGTCGGTTCGTCGCCTAGCATCCGCAGGAAGTCCGCCTGGTCGATCAGTCCGTGCGCCAGGTGGTACGGGCTGCCGCAACGTCGTACGGCCTCGATCGCAGCGGTGAACCCCGTCGATGCCGAGTCGTCGCCGGTACGACCGGCCCGGCGCGCCACGGCCAGCTCGCGCTCGGCCCGCAGGAGCGGGGGAACGTGCCCGATCGGATGCGCATCGAGGAGCGACAGGACGTGGTCCAGTGCCGTGTCGTCGGCCAGGAGGTGCGCCATGTCAGCAGCCACCGGCCACGACCAGAGCATCGCTTCGTTCTGCAGGCCCAGCCCGGAAACGTGCTCCAGCGTGGCTCGGGCCGCCCGTAGGGCTCGGTCGGCATCTCCCGCACCGGCGGCGGCGACCGCCACGATGGTGCTGTTGGCCGAGACGTCCTGTGGATCCTCACTGGGGCGTCCGGCTGCCGCTGCCTCCCACTCGTCAGCCTGCAGGTCACCACGCAGCGCGGACAACCACGCCTGACCCTGGAGGATGATGCCGTCCTCGAGGCCGTCGCGACGAACGACATCGTCGAGCGCCTCCTGTGCTGTGTCCCACTTCCCTGTTCCCAGCAGCGCAAGCACTCGATTGAACAGCGATATGGACAGCAATGAAGCGGCGCCGATCCGGCGCGCCTGGTCGATGCCGGCCTGGGCGGTCCGCGCGGCGGCCTCCGGTTCCCAGGCAAGCTGGCATGACGCCAGGTTCAGCAACGCGCGGCCCCATTGAGCGCTGTCGTGGGAGCGCTCCGCCAGCCGGACCGCATACTCGAGGTTGGCGACTGACCGAGGGGCCTGGTTGAGTCGCTGATGTGCGAGACCCCGGGTGATGAAGAGACCGGCGAGACGCGCCTCGTTCACGTCGAGATCGATGCCGAGCGCCAGCGCCTCTGACGTCAGCTTGCCGACGTCAGAGTCGGTGGCGAAGACCTGGATCACGGCATACTCGGCGAGCGCGTCGACCGTGTCGTGGTCCGGCTGTGGACGCAGCACCTCGATGGCCTGCTCGAGACGATGACGGGCGTCGGTGTGGCGACCGAGCTGCCGGAGAGCGCGACCCGCCATCGTACCGAGGCGGGCGACCGCTCGGTCGTCGGAATATCTTGCATACAACGCAGCGGAGCGATCGGCCAGCTCGACCGCCCACTCGAACGCCGCCGCCGTAATCGCGGCAGCCGCGGCAGCCTCGAGCAGCTGGGCCGAGTCCTGAGCGACGTCTTCTCCGGTGAGCAAGGCCGCTTCCTCGAAGCTCGAAGCGGCGCGGCTGGGTGCACCGGACCGGAGGGCTCGCTCGGCCGCCCGGCGCAACGCATGGATGGCCTCGGCCCTCACGTCCGTGGCGTCGGCGTCGGTCGGGCCGGCTTCGAGGGCATCCCGGTAGTGCTGGGCGATGACCTCCGACACCTCCTCGCCATCGCTGGCAAAGGCACCGCGCAGGTGCGAAGCCACCGCGAGGTGACGCCGTTTGCGATCGGGTTTGGACAAGGTCGCGTACGCGACCTGCCGCAGCATGTTCTGGGAGAACTGGTAGCTGCCTTGCTCGGGTGAGAGCGGATCGGACGAGACGTGCAGCACCTCACGACGCACCAGCTCACGGAGCCCGGTCTCGACCTTGTCGACGGAACGCCCGGAGACAGCGACCAGGGCCTCAGCGGAGAATGCCCCACCCAGCACGGAGGCGTCGGCGACCAGGTCCCGAAGCTCGTGGTCCAACGCATCCAGCCGTGCGGCGAGCAAGCCGTGGAGGGAGTCGGGAACGCTCAAGTCCCCGACATCACCGACCAGTCGGTACTCCCCTTCGAGAGGTACGACGATGTCGCGGTCGATCAGAGTCCGGATGGTCTCGACGGCGAAGAGCGGGATCCCTTGCGACTGGGCGGAGATCCGCTCGCGAGCGGAGTCGGACAAGCCCGGAACAAGCGCGTCCAGCAGGCTGTCCATCGACCGCCTGTCGAGCGGGTCCAGTGCGAGCGTGGTCCGGTTGCGTCCGACCCCGAATCCCGGCCTGGCGTCCTCGATCTCCGGCCGCGCGAAGACGAGCACGAAGATGGGTGCGTCCCGAGCCCAGTCCACGAGGTGGTTGAGGAACTCGATGAGACCCTCGTCGGCATACTGGGCATCCTCGATCAGGATCGTCACCGGCTGACGCGACGCCAGTCGTTCGAAGAACAGCCGCCAGCCGGCGAAGAGCTCGTCGCGGTCGAGTGCGACCGTGCCGACTTCACCACCGGGAATACCAAGCAGGCGATTCACGCGCTGCGCGATGTAGGCACGCTCGTCGGGATCGTCGACGAAAGCCTCGAGTCCCTCGCTCACCTTGGCCGAGGCGTTCTCGGGAAGATCGTCCTCCGCGATTCCCAGCCGTTGCCTGATGACCTCAGCGAGTGCCCAGAAGGCCACCCCGTCGCCGTAGGACAGGCAACGGCCGCGATGCCAGAAGACCTTCTTGGCGAGCCCGTCGATGTACTTCTCGAACTCCCAGCCGAGCCGCGACTTGCCGACACCGGCCGGACCGGTGACGACCACGAGCCGCGGACTACGGCGATCGGCGGCGGCGTGGAAGAGGTCCTTGACGAGTCGCAGCTCCGGGTCGCGGCCGAGCATCGGCGCTTCGAGACCGTCGACGCGTTGTGCACCGCCGATGTTCGACAACACCCGGGTGGCCCGCCACAGCGGAACCGGCTCCCGTTTGCCCTTGAGCTCGTGTTCACCGACGTCAGCGAAGCCGATCCCGTGGCCGGCGAGGCGTTGGGTGGCCTCGTCGACCCAGACCGAGCCGGGTTCGGCTGCGGTCTGCACCCGCGCGGCGGTGTTGACCGTGTCACCAGCAGCCATGCCCTGACCGCTGGCTCCGAGCGTGACAGCAACCTCACCGGTGACCACACCAGCACGCGCCTGCAAGCTCCCGGCTCCGACGTCGGCGGCCAGTTCCGACACGGCGGCCACGACGTCGATCGCGGCCCTGACCGCACGCTCGGCGTCGCCTTCGACGGCGACGGGCGTGCCCCACACCGCCATCACCGCGTCCCCGATGAACTTCTCCACCACCCCGCCGTAGCGGGTGATCACCGTCGACGCTGCTTCGAAGTAGCTCGAAAGCACGCTGCGCACGTCTTCGGCGTCCATCGACTCCGACAGCGGGGTGAACCCGACGAGGTCGACAAAGAGAATCGAGCAGATCCGACGCTCGGCGATCGGAGGTAGGCCACCGCCACCGGCGGTCGGCGAGGCACCAGCGTTGTCGGCCACCATTGTCTGGGGAGGGGCGCCGGCCGTGGGATTGCTGTCGAGTGGCGCGGCGCAGTTGCCGCAGAAGCGCTCATCAGGTTCGTTCGCAGCACCGCACGCGACGCAGGTGACACCGAGGGGAGCCGCGCACTGCGCGCAGAACTTGCGGCCCGGCCGGTTCTGGCTCCCGCAGGCTCGGCACATCAGGTCCACGCAGCACCTCCTTGCGCCGGCTGGGATTCCGCTCACGCGACAAGAGAGCCCGACACCGGCGTTCGAGAGCGACGATAGACCTTTGGACCCTGGCCCGGCCGCAATCCCGCCGACCCGGTTTCAGGCCGCTATGCCACGAACCGTCCCTGACCTCTTGGGGCAGGGACGGTTCGGGTCGTTCTGGTCGACGGGGTCAGCGTGTTCAGGCCTCGCCGGGGTCCTCGGAGGTGAGGTTGCGCGTGCGGTTCGGGTCTACCTGGACCCCAGGACCCATGGTCGTGGAGAACGTCACCTTCTTGAGGTAACGACCCTTGGAGCTCGACGGCTTGAGGCGCAGGACCTCATCGAGGGCAGCCGCGTAGTTCTCGACGAGCTGCTCGGTCGAGAAGGACGCCTTGCCGATGATGAAGTGCAGGTTGGCATGCCGGTCGACGCGGAACTCGATCTTGCCGCCCTTGATGTCGCTCACGGCCTTGGCGACGTCGGGAGTCACGGTGCCGGTCTTCGGGTTGGGCATCAGGCCACGAGGACCGAGGACGCGACCGAGTCGGCCGACCTTGCCCATCATGTCGGGCGTGGCGACCACGGCGTCGAAGTCAAGCCAGCCGCCATTGACCTTGTCGATCAGCTCGTCACCACCGACGACGTCGGCGCCGGCAGCCCGAGCCTCCTCGGCCTTGTCGGCGTTGGCGAAGACGAGAACCCTGGCCGTCTTGCCGGTGCCGTGTGGGAGGTTGACCGTGCCGCGGACCATCTGGTCGGCCTTGCGGGGGTCGACGCCGAGACGCATGGCGACGTCAACGGTGCTGTCGAACTTCGACGACCCGCTGCTCTGAGCCAGCTTGACGGCGTCGAGGGGAGGATAGAGCTTGTCCTTCTCGATCTTCTCGGCTGCGGCGTTGTATGCCTTGCTGCGCTGCATGGACTGGATCCTTTCGTGATCACCAGGTGTGGTCTCGTGGGCCAGCGCGGCCCTGCCACGTGTTTCAGCTTTCGTTCTCTTCAGTGTCGTTGCGGGTGGTACGGGGATGCGGCTAGCCGACGACGTTGATCCCCATCGAGCGCGCGGTGCCCTCGACGATCTTCATCGCGGCGTCGACGTCGTTCGCGTTGAGGTCGGGCAGCTTGGTGGTAGCGATCTCACGCACCTGGTCACGGCTGATCTTGCCGACCTTGTCGGTGTGCGGGGTCGACGAGCCCTTCTGCAGGCCGGCAGCCTTCTTGATGAGCTCGGCCGCGGGAGGGGTCTTGGTGATGAACGTGAACGAGCGGTCTTCGTAGATCGTGATCTCGACCGGGATGACGTTCCCCCGCATCGCCTCGGTGGCGGCGTTGTAGGCCTTGCAGAACTCCATGATGTTGACACCGTGCGGACCGAGCGCGGTACCGACGGGTGGAGCGGGAGTCGCGGCTCCGGCCTGCAGCTGCACCTTGACGAGCGCTGCGATCTTCTTCTTGGGAGGCATTCTTCGGGTTCCTTGGGTTCTTGAAAGTGGTAGTTGCGGTGTTAGGCGGGCGGCTTTGCCTTCGTCAGCAAGCTGACTCGGCTATCCAGAACGTGTGAACCGGCGCGAGCGCCGTTTCACACTTTCTGGATCTGATTGAAGCTGAGCTCGACGGGGGTCTCTCGACCGAAGATCTCGACAAGCGCCTTCACACGCTGGGCATCGACGTTGATCTCGGTGATCGTCGCGTGCAGGGTTGCGAACGGACCATCGACGACCATGACCGAGTCGCCGGCGTAGAAGTCGGTGAACTCCACCTGCTTCTGCTTGGCCTTCGTCGGCGACGCCTGACCACCCTCGGCCGCCTCGACGATCGCCGGCGCGAGCATCGCCTCGACCTCGGCCAAGCTGAGCGGTACCGGCTGGTGGCTGTGTCCGACGAAGCCGGTGACGGACGGCGTATGACGCACGGCCGACCAGGACTCGTCAGTGAGTTCCATCCGAACCAGGACATAACCGGGCAGGACTGTCCGGCTCACCTGGCGACGCTGGCCGTTCTTGACCTCCCAGACGTCTTCCTGAGGCACGTGGACCTCGTAGATGAAGTCCTCCATGTTGAGGGAGGTGATGCGGTTCTCGAGGTTGGTCTTGACCCGCTTCTCCATGCCCGAGTAGGTGTGGATCACGAACCAGTCCCCGGGTTTGGAGCGCAGCGCCTCACGGAATTCCTCGAGCGCATCCGGGACCGGCGCCTCGGCCTCGGCGTCCACCGCAGCGTCCGTCTCGGCAGCGTCCGTCTAGGCAGCGTCGGTCGATGCTTCGGTCGACTGCTCGGACACGACGCCGTCCTCCGAGCCGGTCGCGGCGTCGCCGGACACCTCGAGCGAGGCTTCCCCGGCGGTCGCGAGCGGCTCGGACTCGAGCGATGCGGCATCGGTGGTGATGTCGACGGTCTCGTCGACTGACTCTGACACAGAAGGCTCCGTCACTGGTTCGTCACTCGTCAATGTTGTGTACTGGATGGTCGGTCCGGCTGGCGATCAGCCGAAAATCTTGAAGGCGGCCTTGTTGAACGCGAAGTCCAGCACGGACACCAGGGCGATCATGAAGATGACAAAGACGAGCACCACCATGAAGTAGGTGACCAGCTGGTCGCGCGTGGGCCAGATGACCTTGCGCAGCTCGGCGATGACCTGCCGGAAGAACAGGGCGGGACTGGTGCGACCGCTGCTGCTCGGGTGTCGCTCACTCGACGAGCTCGTGGAGCGGGTCTCGGTCACCGTTCTGCCTTCCTGTGGTCATGCCGTGTCGAACTGGGCCGTGCTGGTCGAACTGGTCCTGCTGGGTGCTACTGCTTCGGACTCGGTCGTCCTCGCAGGGCAGGAGGGACTCGAACCCCCAACCGCCGGTTTTGGAGACCGGTGCTCTGCCAATTGAGCCACTGCCCTCCGGTGGAAGACGTGTCCGCGCGGGGGCGCCTTGGGGAGGCGCCTGGTCCCGGCTGACCTGGCCTGGACCGGGTCTCGGGCACACGAACGAGAGGTGCATCTGCCACCAAGGAGTCGAGTGTACGGGGTGCAGGCCGCCTCAGTCGAACCGAACTCCCGTGCCCTGTCAGACGCCCGCGCGATGGTGCGAGGATGGGCTCCATGAGCGAGTCCACCTCCACCGTAGGAGAGCCCGGCACACACGAGGGGCAGCAGGCGGTCCCGACCCAGGGGGAACGTTCCCGGGTGTCCCGCCGGGTCGGCAGCATCAGCGAGTCCGCGACCCTGGCCGTCGACGCCAGGGCGAAGGCCCTGAAGGCGGCCGGTCGACCGGTGATCGGCTTCGGCGCCGGCGAGCCGGACTTCCCGACGCCGGGCTACATCGTCGAGGCGGCGGTCGAGGCGGCGCGCGACCCGCGTAACCACCGCTACACCCCAGCAGGCGGCCTGCCCGAGCTCAAACAGGCCATCTGCGACAAGACCGCCCGCGACTCCGGCTATCAGGTCACTCCCGGCCAGGTGCTGGTGACCAACGGCGGGAAGCAGGCCGTCTACCAGGCGTTCGCCACCCTGCTGGACCCCGGCGACGAGGTGCTCCTGCCCGCGCCGTACTGGACGACGTACCCCGAGGCGATCGGCCTCGCCGGCGGCACCAGCGTCCCGGTCCTCGCCGACGAGACGCAGGACTACCTCGTCACGGTCGAGCAGCTCGAGGCGGCCCGGACCGACCGCACGAAGGCGCTGTTGTTCTGCTCACCGTCCAACCCGACCGGGTCGGTCTACACCCCGGCACAGGTCCGGACGATCGGCCAGTGGGCTCATGAACACGGCGTCTGGGTGGTCACGGACGAGATCTACGAGCATCTCGTGTACGGCGGGACCGAGTTCAGCTCGATCGTCGTCGAGGTGCCCGAGCTGGCCGAGACCTGCGTGGTCGTCAACGGTGTCGCCAAGACCTACGCGATGACGGGGTGGCGGGTCGGCTGGATGATCGGTCCGACCGACGTGATCAAGGCAGCCACCAACCTGCAGTCGCATGCAACGTCCAACGTCTGCAACGTCGCACAGCGGGCCGCGCTGGCAGCTCTCACCGGTGACCTGTCCGCCGTCGAGACCATGCGCGCCGCCTTCGACCGCCGCCGCAAGACGATCGTGTCGATGCTCAACGACGTGAACGGGTTCGTGTGCCCGGAGCCGAAGGGGGCGTTCTACGCCTACCCCTCCGTCGCAGCCGCGCTCGGCCGTCCGCTGGGGAGTGCCGGGAGGTCAGCTCAGTCGTCGGCCGAGCTGGCCGAGATCATCCTCGAGGAAGCCGAGGTGGCCGTGGTCCCGGGCGAGGCGTTCGGCAGCCCAGGCTACCTCCGGCTCTCGTACGCCCTGGGTGACGACGACCTCGCCGAAGGCGTCGGCCGCATCCAGAAGTTGCTCGCCTGAGTGCCCCGGCCCAGCTCTGCGCACCGTGGCTGCTGATCACGTCGGGCCCGGCCGGCGACCCCTCGCCTCGCTGCCGAAGGCCCATCTGCACCTGCACTTCACCGGGTCGATGCGGCACTCGACCGTGCTCGACCTGGCCGCGGAGGGCGGGCTGCGCCTGCCGGAGGCGCTGACCGACGACTGGCCGCCACAGCTGTCGACCGCGGACGAGCGCGGCTGGTTCCGGTTTCAACGGCTTTACGACATCGCGCGGTCGGTGCTGAGGGGTGAGGACGCCGTACGACGACTGGTGCGTGAGGCTGCGGAGGACGACGCCCGGGAGGGCTCGCGGTGGCTCGAGATCCAGGTCGACCCCAGCGGGTACGCCGCCAACTTCGGCGGACTCACCGCCTTCACCGAGCTCGTCCTCGATGCGGCGGGCCACGCAACCGCGGCCACCGGCGTCCACGTGGCGGTGGTGATCGCAGCCAACCGCACCCGCCACCCGCTCGATGCCCGGACGCTGGCCAGGTTGGCGAGTCAGTACGCCGGCCGCGGCGTGGTGGGCTTCGGGCTCTCCAACGACGAACGCCGGGGTGAGGCGTTGTCGTTCGCCAAGGCGTTCGAGATCGCCGCGCGGGCCGGTCTGATCTCGACCCCGCACGGAGGTGAGCTGGCCGGGCCGGACAGCGTCTGGTCGTGTCTGGACGGGCTGGGAGCCCACCGGATCGGCCATGGCGTGCGATCGATCGAGGACCCGCGGTTGGTGGCCCACCTCGCCGACGCCGGGATCACCTGTGAGGTGTGCCCGACGTCCAACGTGGCGCTCGGGGTCCACCCGGACCTTGCGGCGGTGCCGCTGCGGAAGCTGTACGACGCCGGTGTGCCGATCGCGCTGGGCGCCGACGACCCCCTGCTGTTCGGTACGCGGCTGCTCGACCAGTACGAGGCCGCCCGCCACGTCCACGCGTTCGACGACGCAGGGATCGCAGAGCTGGCGCGGATGTCGATCCGCGCCTCGGCAGCACCCGACGACGTACGCCGGCAGCTGCTCACCGACGTCGACGCGTGGCTGGCCACACCCCCGCAGCCTGACGCAACGGGGACGCGCGCACACGCGCATTGACCGTCGGGCCTCGTCGATAACCTCCCTCCATGGCTGACCATCCCTCACCCGCCGGAACCGTCGGGGACCTCCTGCACTACCTGCAACAGGCGCGCGACGGCGTACTCCGCGCCCTGGACGGACTCGGCGAGTACGACGTTCGCCGGCCCGTCACGCCGACCGGAACCAACCTGCTCGGGCTGGTCAAACACCTGGCCGGGATCGAGCTCGCATATCTCGGCGACAGCGTCGGCCGGCCCGCGCCCGTCAGGCTGCCGTGGGTGGACGACGACTCGATCTGGGACGGCGCCGACATGTGGGCGACTGCCGAGGAGTCGCGCGAGGACCTCATCGAGCTCTATCACGCGGCCTGGCGGCACTCGGACGAGTCGGTCCGGAACCTGGGTCTGGATGCGCCGGCCCGGGTCGCTTGGTGGGAGGCCGAGCGCCGGGAGACCACGTTGGGTGCTCTGCTCGTACGCGTCGTCGCCGAGACGGCTCAGCACGCGGGTCACGCGGACGTCATACGCGAACTGATCGACGGACGCGGTGGTCGTGACCACGACGACGTCGGTGACTCCGGTTGGTGGGAGGCCTATGTGCAGCGCATCCAGCAGACGGCCGACCGCTACCGGTCCTGAGCAGGGCGGGCACAGTCGCTCGCGCGACGGGACGGACCCGGGGTGACCGTCAGGACGACGCGTCGGCGAGAACAGAGCGCGCCATGGCGAGCCGGTCGGCGCAACGATCCGGCATCGTGCGCCAGTAGTACGGAAACGTCATCAGCGCCACGGCGAGCGCCCATGCACGTCCGCGCAGCCAGGACTCCTCGTCCACTCCGACAGCCTGGCGGAAGACGTCCCGTGAGGAAGCTTCGAAGAGCTCCCAGGCAACCACGAGGTCGACCGTTGGATCTCCGACCGACAGGCCGCCGAAGTCCAGCACAGCCGCGAGACGCTCATCGCGTACGAGCAGGTTCTCTGCCAACAGGTCCCCGTGGTACCAGCGAGGGGCCGAGACCTTGCCCGAACCGGGCAGGGCCATGGCTGCGCTCCAGACCCCAAGCGCCGCATCGAGGTCGAGGTCGAGGTCCGGGATCGTGCGGCAGGCAACGACAGCCCGACGGGTCTCGTCATCCATCGTGCTGAGCGGGGCGCCGCGGTACCAACGCAGGTCAGGGTCAGCAGACGCCGCGGGCGGCACCTCGATGCCGGCCAGCGCCGTCACCATCTCGGCGAGGTCCTGAGCCAGAGCGTCGCGCTGCTCCGGCTCGGCCGACCTGGGATCGGCCACCACCGGAGCGTCGCCGTCGAGCCAGGTCACGACGGACCATCGCTCGGGGTATCCCAGGGCGGGCTCTCCTACGGACACCACCCGCGGTACGGGAACCGGCAGCCACGGTGCGACGTGTGGCACCCAGCGAGCCTCTTTCACGATCGTCGCCGACCCACCCGGCTGTCGGGGCAGCCGGACCAACAGCTCGTCGCCCAGGCGAAAGAGGGCATTGCTCGAGCCGGAGGAGCGAAGCCGGGTCAACGGCATGGAGGCGCAGTCGGGCAGAGCCCGATCAACGAGCGCGCGGGCAAGGCCCAGGTCGATCGGGAGCTCGTCAGCGTGGAGCGGGTCTGCCACGGTGTTGATTCCATCGGTGAACGGGGCGTCTGTCGAACGAGTATCGCGTTGAGGTGGTCGTCTCAGCTCCGGTTCCGCAGTCCGCGCCTGCCTGCCTGGGCCGCCAAGCCCACCGGGTGTGCCGGCTCGAGTGTGCGGTGGGCAGCTTCAGGCAGGCTGCAGTACACG
>JANLYC010000190.1:0-1962 GCA_031365435.1 Nocardioidaceae bacterium | reverse complement strand
TTGACCCACGTGTCAGACGTGGGTCAACCGTCCAGAAGGGCGTCGACGAAGTCTGCCGCGTCGAACGGTGCGAGGTCGTCGGCGCCTTCGCCGAGCCCGATGAGCTTCACGGGGACGCCGAGCTCCCGCTGGACGGCGATGACGATGCCGCCCTTGGCCGTGCCGTCGAGCTTCGTCAGCACGATTCCTGTCACGTCGACCACCTCGGCGAAGATGCGCGCCTGCGTCAGACCGTTCTGTCCGGTCGTGGCATCGATGACGAGCAGCACCTCGTCCACGAGCGCTTGTTTCTCCACGACACGCTTGACCTTGCCGAGCTCGTCCATCAGGCCGGTCTTCGTGTGCAACCTGCCGGCCGTGTCGATGAGCACGGTGTCGACCTCGGCCTCGACGCCGGCCTTCGTTGCTTCGAAAGCGACGCTCGCCGGATCGGAGCCCTCAGCCCCGCGCACGGTCGGAACGCCCACCCTCTCGCCCCACGTCGTGAGCTGGTCGGCGGCCGCGGCCCGGAAAGTGTCGGCCGCCGCGAGCAACACATCTTTGTCCTGGGCGACCAGCACGCGGGCGATCTTGCCGACCGTTGTGGTCTTCCCGACGCCATTGACGCCGACCACCATGACGACGCCCGGTTTGTCGCCGACCCGATCGGCGTGCAGGGTGCGGTCGAGCGACGGATCGACGAGAGCGATCAGCTCCTCGCGCAGCAGGTCGTGCACCTTCACCTGGTCGGTGGACTGGACGCGCATCCGGCCCTTCAGCCGCTCGACCAGCTCAAGCGACGGCGCCACGCCCACGTCGGCAGCAAGCAGGAGGTCCTCGATCTCCTCCCAGGTCGACTCATCGAGCCGGTCTCGCGAGAGCAGGGCCAGCAGGCCCTTGCCCAACGTCGACTGCGAGCGGGCGAGCCGGGCGCGCAACCGGTGGAGCCGCCCGGCCGGCGGCTCGGGTCGCTCGAGGTCGAGTAGGGCCGTAGGCGCCCCGGACGCCGCGTCGTCGGGCGCGATGGCCTGCTCGACCGCTGCCGACGAGCCGCGGGTCACGGGCTGTTCGACATCGCCGGGCGCTGGCGGGGCAGGCGGAAGCAATGCCTCGTCGGGCCGACCCGAGCGCTGGGTACGCGTAACCGCGACAAGCGCGACGCCGACGACCAGCGCGACCAACACGATGGCCAGGACGATCACAAGAATGAGGGTCACGGTGGAACATCCTCCCAGACGAGATGTCCGAGAAGGTCAGTCGCGGGTGCGCTCGTGCAGCTTCTGGGTCACCCGGTCGTCGAGCTCGACGAGCTTGTCGTTCACTTTTCGCTCGGACCGCACCATCGCGTCCGAGAGCCACTCAGCATGCGGGATGTCCGCGCCGCGGTGCGGAAAGGCAACGTAGACCGTCACGAGGGCGGCGAGCACGATGATCACGAGCAGGCCAAGGCTGATGACGAACATGGTGACAAAGACTCCTCAGGTGCGTGGGACAGCCGGGTCGCCGACCGCCACGTCCATGGTGACACGCGTGCGCGGGCCATCCGCCCGCCGGACTGCCGGGTGAGCGTGCACGTGGCGAAGATGTGACGGAGATTACGCCGGCTCAGGCGCTCTCGGACTCGCGCAACCGCTGGCTGATCACGGTGGACACCCCGTCGCCGCGCATGGACACGCCGTACAGCGCGTCTGCGACCTCCATCGTGCGCTTCTGGTGGGTGATGACGAGCAGCTGGGAGTTCTCGCGCAGCTCTTCGTAGATCTCGAGCAGTCGACCGAGGTTGGTGTCGTCCAACGCCGCCTCGACCTCGTCGAGAATGTAGAACGGCGACGGCCGGGCCTTGAAGAGGGCAACGAGAAACGCCACGGCGACGAGAGAGCGCTCACCGCCGGACAGCAACGACAACCGCTTGATCCGCTTGCCGGGCGGCCGGGCTTCGACCTCGATCCCGGTCTCGAGCATGTTGTCGGGGTCAGTAAGAAC
>JANLYC010000185.1:0-5391 GCA_031365435.1 Nocardioidaceae bacterium | reverse complement strand
TCTGACCTGCGGTCAGCCATGGGAAGAGAGTCGCCTCCTGGAACATGAAGGCGACCTTGCGACCGCCAACGTCGATCGTGCCCTGCGTCGGCCCGTCGAGCCCGGCGATGAGGTTGAGCAAGGTGCTCTTTCCACAGCCGCTGGCTCCGACGATGCAGAGAAACTCCCGCTCAGCCACGTCGAGGTCCAGCGCCTGAAGCGCGGTGGTCGAGTCCGATCGGCGGCCGAACGTCTTGGTGACCCCACTGATCCGGATGGCCGGCCCGGAGGTGGTCGCCTCCGGGCCGGCGCCGGTGTGACGGGCAGCAGGCTCCGCCACTTTGTTGCCGAGGTTGAACGTGGTGGTCATTGGGTCGGACCGTTGACTTCCTGCTCGCCCGCGGCCGAGAGCAGCTTGTTGAGCGGCGCCAGGTCGTAGATGTCGGGCAGATCCGACAGCGGGTCGATGAGACCGACCGCGGCGGCATGGTCGGCACTCCCGATCAGGGAGTCGGCGATGGGGTCGTTGCTGAAGGTGAGCTGCGACCAGGCTGCGGACAGGGTGCTGCTCGGGATCTTGCTGCCGGTGAGCCTGCCGATGTAGGCGCCCACGAGCGTCTTTGCCTCGTCGGAGTTCTTGGCGATGTAGTCGTTCGCCTGGATCTGACCCTTGAGCAGGTCGTTGACGAGGTCAGGGTGCTGCTTGAGGAAGTCGTTGTTGACGAGCAGGTGCGTCGTCACGAACTCTCCGTGCGGCCACAGGTCCTTCTCGTCGACGAGCTTGACGGCACCCTCGGCGACCAGCAGCGAGGCGTACGGCTCGGGGAGCCATGCTCCGTCGATCTGGCCCTGGCCGAAGCCCTGGACGGTGAGGCTGTTGTCCTGGTTGATCACCGTGACGTCACCCTGTCCGTCAGGGCTCACCTGGTAGCCCTGCTTCTTCAGCCAGTACTTCAGGGCCACGTCCTGTGTGTTTCCAGGCCCCGGCGTCGCGAGCGTCGTGCCCGCCAGGTCTGCCGCGCTCTTGATGTCCTTGTTGACGACCAGCGAGGCGCCGCCGGACGTGGCACCGCTGATCACGCTGACGTTGTGCGAGTCCGCAAACGCCGTGATGGCGGGGCTGGGCCCGATGTACGTCGCATCGAGGTCTCCGTTCTCCAACGCGGCGATGGTGTCGCTGCCGCTGTTGAAGTCGAGGGTCTTGAGGCTCGCGCTGTCCTGGGACAACGCGTCCTTGAAGTACCCCTTCTCGATGCCCACGATGGCGCTCGCATGCGTGAGGTTGGGGAAGTAGCCCAGCTTGACCTCGGCCGAACTGCCACCGGCGTCGCCGCTGGCGTTGGAGCTGCAGGCAGCGAGGGAGGTGGCGATGACCCCTGCGGCGAGGACAGCTCCGAGCCGGCGCAAGCGCGGGCGAGAGTGGTGACGTGACACTGTTATCTCCTTGAGTAGCTAAAGTTAAGTGAACTACGCGAGTTACAGTACATCACGGGGTGACCCCGACGTGGGCAAATTCGCTGTTCCGCCGTCAGGTCGCTACCGTTTTCCGGTGCGTGCTATCCGACGGTTCACCGTCCGCCCCGTCCTGCCCGACTCGCTGCGGCCTCTCGAAGAGCTCGTGACCAACCTTCGCTGGTCCTGGCATCACGAGACCCAGGACCTCTTCGAGTCCGTCGACGCTGAGGCGTGGGCGTCGAGCAACCGCGACCCGGTGCGCTTCCTGGGATCGGTGTCGGCGAAGCGGCTGCGCGAGCTCGCTGAGGACAAGAAGTTCGTCAAGCGTGTGGCACTGGCCAAGGCAGACCTCGATCAGTACATGACAGGCGACCGGTGGTACCAGACGCTCGGGACCGACGCGCCGCGGTCGATCGCCTACTTCTCCCCGGAATTCGGCATCGCCGCCGTGCTCCCGCAGTACTCCGGCGGTCTGGGCATCCTGGCGGGCGACCATCTCAAGTCGGCGAGTGACCTAGGTGTCCCCATCCTGGGCGTCGGCCTGCTCTACCGGCACGGCTACTTCCGTCAGCTGTTGTCGCGCGAGGGCTGGCAGCAGGAGCGTTATCCCGTCACCGACCCCGACGAGCTGCCCCTGACGCTGCTCCGTGAACCGGACGACACTCCCACGAAGATCACGATCGGGGTGCCGGGCGACCAGCGACTCATCACGCACGTCTGGGTCGCTCAGGTGGGTCGCGTGCCCCTGCTGCTTCTCGACTCCGACATCGAGGACAACCCCGCAACCCTGCGAGACGTCACCGACCAGCTCTATGGCGGCGGGTCCGATCACCGGTTGCTCCAGGAAGCGCTGCTCGGTATCGGCGGCATCCGCGCGATCCGTACGTTCTGCCGGATCACCGGCGCCCCCGCACCAGAGGTGTTCCACACCAACGAGGGGCACGCCGGCTTCCTGGGCATCGAGCGGATCCGCGAGTTCATCGAATCCGACGGCCT
The DNA here is from genome assembly GCA_031365435.1 of Nocardioidaceae bacterium. Classification (GTDB taxonomy): domain Bacteria; phylum Actinomycetota; class Actinomycetes; order Propionibacteriales; family Nocardioidaceae; genus JANLYC01. The sequence continues at coordinate 2,961 of JANLYC010000185.1, read as the reverse complement.
TGACTTCGCGGGGGCGCTCGAGCGGGCGCGAGCGGGCACGGTGTTCACCACGCACACTCCGGTTCCGGCGGGGATCGACCGGTTCGCACGCGAGCTGATCGAGATGCAGTTCGGCGGCGACAACGCCTCTGCGGGCCTGCCCGTCGAGGACATCCTGGCTCTGGGCGCCGAGGACTACGAAGGTGGCGACCCCACCGTGTTCAACATGGCGGTGATGGGCTTCCGGCTCGCGGGTCGCGCCAACGGGGTCAGCCAGCTGCACGGCCACGTCTCACGGGAGATGTTCAGCGGTCTGTGGCCGGGCTTCGACGAGGACGATGTCCCGATCAGCTCGATCACCAACGGCGTGCACGCTCCGACCTGGGTCGCCCGTGAGGTCTTCGAGCTCGCTGAGAAGGAAGGGATCCTCGACTCCGTCGAGGGGTCCCCGCGATGGGACGCCGTCGATCAGGTGCCGTCCGGCGCGATCTGGGACACCAAGCGACTGCTCAGGTCGCGGCTGGTGGACGACATCCGTCGCCGGGTGCGCTCCTCGTGGGTGAAGCGTGGGGCGGCCACGGCTGAGCTCGGCTGGACCGACTCGATCTTCGACCCCGACGTCCTCACGATCGGCTTCGCCCGACGCGTGCCGACCTACAAGCGACTCACACTCATGCTGCGCGATCCCGACCGGCTCAAGCGCCTCCTCACGAACCCCGACCGCCCGATCCAGCTCGTGATCGCCGGAAAGGCGCATCCCGCCGACGAGACCGGCAAGAAGCTCATCCAGGAGATGGTGCGGTTCGCCGACGACCCCGCGGTCCGGCACCGGATCGCCTTCCTGCCGAACTACGACATCGCGATGGCGCAGGCGCTCTATCCGGGCTGTGACGTGTGGCTGAACAACCCGTTGCGGCCGTATGAGGCGTGCGGAACCTCCGGCATGAAGGCCGCGCTGAACGGTGGCCTCAACCTCTCGATCCTCGACGGCTGGTGGGACGAGTGGTACGACGGCGACAACGGCTGGGCGATCCCGTCGGCGGACGGCGTCGGCGACGCGGAACGCCGCGACGACATCGAGGCCGAGGCGTTGTACGACCTCCTCGAGTTCGAGGTGGCTCCTCGGTTCTACGGCGTCGACCACGACCAGCTGCCGACGCGCTGGATCGAGATGGTGCGGCATACGCTCAAGTCGCTCGGCCCCAAGGTGCTGGCGTCACGCATGGTGCGTGACTACGTCGTCGACCTGTACGAGCCGGCCGTGGCCGCGGCGCGGCGGGTCGAGGCCGATGGCTCCGCCGCCCCGGGCCTGGCGGTCTGGAAGGCGCGGGTCCGCGCTGCGTGGCCGCACGTCCGTATCGAGCATGTCGAGTCCAGTGGAGTCAGCGACGCCCCGGCGCTCGGACAGACGCTGACGGTGAAGGTCTACGCCTCTCTCGGGGAGCTCGACCCCGCCGAGGTCGACGTCCAGGTCGTGCACGGCCGGGTCGCCGGAGACGACAAGCTGCGAGACCCACAGGTCGCCAGCCTGCAGGATGCCGAGACCTACGAAGCGGGTCGCCACCGGTTCGAGGGCGACGTCGCGCTCGACCACACGGGTCCGTTCGGCTACACCGTCCGGATCCTGCCGAAGAACGACCTGCTGGCAAACGATGCCGAGCTCGGGCTGATCGCGTGGCCGGTGGACGTCAACGCGGCGGACGTGGACTGAGGGCCTCGAAGAGTGCGAAGGTGCGATCGAGCAGCCTGGTCGCCGCACCTCCCACGACGGGCTCGCCGCTGCGAAACATCAGATCCGGGTCCAGAGCGGGGTTGGCGTCGGTGCGCAAGACCGTCACGTACCGCTCGGCGAAGGCCGCGGGGAGCGTGACTTCGACGGGGGCCGCTCCGGCGTGCAGGAAGATGACGTAGGACGCGTCCCGTCGCGGTTCGCCGACCGCGTTCGCGCCCCTGAGCGCATCGCCGGAGAGGAACACGCCGAGCGTGGTCAGCGTCGGGTCGTGCCAGCCATCGGACCTGATCTCCGTGCCGTCAGCGTGCAGCCACGTGATGTCCTTGCGCCCGCGGTCGTCAAGCGGGGCGCCGGCGAAGAAGTGCCGCTGGCGCAGCACCGGATGCTCAGCGCGTAGGCGGAGCAGGAGCCGGGTCAGCCGGTCCAGATGTTGCCATTCCTTGTCGAGTCCCTCCCACGGGAACCATGACGTCTCGTTGTCCTGGCAGAACGCATTGTTGTTGCCCCGCTGCGTGCGTCCGCGCTCGTCGCCGGACATGATCATCGGCACCCCGGTCGAGAGCAGCAGCGTGGCCATGATGTTCGCGGCCTGCCTGCGGCGCAGCGCGAGCGTGGCCGGATCGGTCGTCTCGCCCTCGACCCCGCAGTTCCAGGACCTGTTGTCGTCGGTGCCGTCGCGGTTGCCTTCGCCGTTGGCCTCGTTGTGCTTGCTGTTGTAGGAGACCAGGTCGCGCAGGGTGAAGCCGTCATGGGCAGTGACGAAGTTGACGGAGGAGTAGGGCAGCCGCCCGTCGTCGGCATACAGGTCGCTCGAACCCGAGAAGCGTGAGGCCAGGTCGCGCACCCCCTCGGCGTTGCCTCGCCAGAAGTCACGCACGGCGTCACGGTACTTGTCGTTCCACTCACACCACGGCGGTGGGAAGCGCCCCACCAGATAACCCTCGCTGGTGGCGTCCCAGGGTTCGGCGATGAGCTTGACCTGGCGGAGGATCGGGTCCTGGTTGACCGCGGTGAGGAACGGGCCGCGCAGGTCGACGTCGGGGCCGTTACGGGTCAGCGCCGGCGCCAGGTCGAACCTGAAACCGTCGACGTGCATCTCGGTCACCCAGTAGCGCAGAGAGTCCATGACGAGCCGGAGCACCTGGGGCTCAGACACGTTGACGGTGTTGCCGCAGCCGGTGACGTCGGCGTACAACCCCCAGCCGTCGGTGCGGTAGTACGAGGCTTCGTCGAATCCGCGGAAGCAGAGG
>JANLYC010000131.1:0-2154 GCA_031365435.1 Nocardioidaceae bacterium | reverse complement strand
AGGACGACTTCAGCGAACCGCCCTTGCCGAAGACCTGCTGAAGGGGGATCTCGAGGATCATCTCGGGCGTCGGTACGCCGACGAGCACGACAGTGCCGGCCAGGTCTCGGGCGTGGAATGCCTGCTTGTAGGTCTCGGGCCGACCCACGGCGTCGATGACGACATCCGCGCCGAACCCGTCGGTCAGCTCCCGGATCCGTGCGACGACATCCTCGTCCTTGCCGTTGACGGTGTCGGTGGCACCGAGCTCGCGTGCCTTGTCGAGCTTGCGCGGGTCGATGTCGACGCCGATGACGCGCCGCGCCCCGGCAAGGTGTGCCCCTGCAATCGCGGCCGCTCCGACACCTCCGCAACCGATCACCGCCACCGTGTCGCCGCGGGTGACGCCACCTGTATTGATGGCGGCGCCCAGCCCGGCCATGACACCACAGCCGAGCAGACCGGCGGCCGTCGCCGGAGCGGACGCGTCGACCTTGGTGCATTGGCGCGCGTGCACCAGCGTCTTGTCGGCAAAGGCACCGATACCCAGAGCCGGCGACAGCTCGGTGCCGTCGGCCAGAGTCATCTTCTGCGTCGCGTTGAAGGTGTCGAAGCAGTACCATGGCCGGCCGCGGAGACACGAGCGGCAACGGCCACAGACGGCACGCCAGTTGAGGATCACGAAGTCGCCCGGCTCGACGTCGGTCACGCCCTCGCCTACCGACTCGACGACTCCGGCTGCCTCGTGACCGAGCAGGTAGGGGAACTCGTCACCGATTCCACCTTCGCGATAGTGCAGGTCGGTGTGGCAGACACCGCAGGCCGAGATCTTCACCACGGCTTCGCCCGGCCCCGGGTCGGGGATCGTGACCTCGACCAGCTCGACGGGCGCACCCTTGGCGCGGGCGATGACTCCTTGCACAGTCTGCGGCATACGGACTCCTGGTCCACGTTCGGAGGTCTGGTAGGGGGACTCTACGGGACCTCACCCAGCCTCGATCGACCAGCCAGATCGCGCCTCCATCCCCGCCCCACGTTTGCCTAGTTCACAAGCCAGGTGGATTGTTCACAAGGCAAACCTGCCACGCAAACAGGGGGTTTGCCTCTCTGACCCGACGCGCCAAGCCGACAACACAGGCCGACAACACAGCCGACAACGCAGTTCGGGAAGCGGTTCTATGACGAACCGCTTCCCGAACTGTCGTTGCCAGGGGACCTGACCAGCTGTCAGTCCACGTCCTCGTCGACCCAGTCGAGGGTCTTGGTGGCGGCCTTCGTCCAGTTGCGGTAGGTCTTCTCGCGAGCATCCGGGTCCATCTGCGGCGACCAACGCTTGTCCTCGCCCCAGTTGTTGCGGATGTCGTCCTCGCTCTCCCAGTAGCCGACAGCCAGACCGGCGGCATACGCCGCGCCCAACGCTGTGGTCTCGGCGACCTTCGGCCGGACCACGTCGACGTCGAGCAGGTCCGCCTGGAACTGCATGAGGGTCTCGTTGACCACCATGCCGCCGTCGACCTTGAGCTCCTTCAACGGAACACCGGAGTCGGCGTTCATGGCCTCGACGACCTCACGGGTCTGGAAGGCCGTGGCCTCCAGGACGGCGCGGGCGATGTGGCCCTTGTTGACGAAGCGGGTCAGACCCACGAGCGCCCCACGTGCATCCGAGCGCCAGTGCGGAGCGAACAGACCCGAGAACGCCGGCACGAAGTAGGCGCCACCGTTGTCGTCGACACCCTTGGCGAGGGTCTCGATCTCGGCCGCGTCCTTGATCAGGCCGAGGTTGTCGCGGACCCACTGCACCAGCGAGCCCGTCACGGCGATGGCGCCTTCTAGCGCGTACACCGCGTCGTTGTCACCGATCTTGTAGCAGACCGTGGTCAGCAGGCCGTTGTCCGACGACACGGGCTCGGTGCCGGTGTTGAGGAGCACGAAGTTGCCGGTGCCGTAGGTGTTCTTGGCCATGCCGACCTCGAGGCACGCCTGCCCGAACGTCGCCGCCTGCTGGTCGCCGAGGATGCCGGAGACGGGTACGCCGTTGAGCACACCAGGTCGACACTCGCCGTAGACCTCCGACGACGACCTGATCTCAGGCAGCATCGACAGCGGAATCTTCATGTCCGAGGCGATGTCCTTCTATGACACGTCGCCGCTGCTCTCGACGATGTAGGTGTCGTT
>JANLYC010000016.1:0-3660 GCA_031365435.1 Nocardioidaceae bacterium | reverse complement strand
ACCGAGTGCTCGGTCTCGGCGTACGGCGGGGGTCAGAGCGACCTGTTCGGTGAGGGCTCGGGTGCGCCCACGCCCATCGCGGTCGAGAACTTCCAGATGCTGCAGGACCGGCAGACCTCCGACTCGCTCGCCGGTCCCGAGCGCAAGAGCTCACGGGTCAACCTGCTGAACTGGGACGGCAAGGGTTCGCCGCCAGGCATGTTCCCGCAGCGGGGATCCGACTCGTGAGCGGGCGGCGGCCCAAGCCCGCGCTGCCCCCCAGCCAGCTGACGATCGTGTGGCAGTAGGTCTCACTGCTGCTGGACTACCCGGACGAGCACCTGCTCGCGAGGGCGGACCTGCTGCGATCGGCGTCGGAGGCGCTGCCCGTCGCGATCGGCGACTCGCTGCGCACCTTCCTGCTGCACCTGGAGTCCACGCCGCTGTCGCTGCTGCAGGCCGACTACGTCTCGACGTTCGACACGCGGCGGCGCTGCAACCTGTTCCTCACCTACTTCGCCCACGGCGACACCCGCAAACGTGGGCTGGCGCTGCTGCGCTTCAAGCAGACCTATCTGCGGTCCGGCTGTCTGCTGGGCGACGGTGAGCTCCCTGACCACCTGTGCGTCGTCCTCGAGTACGCCGCGACCGTCGACCCGAAGCGGGGCCGGGACCTGTTGCTGGACCACCGGGCGGGTCTGGAGGTGCTGCGGCTCTCACTGCACGACGTGCGCTCACCCTGGGCGGCAGCGGTCGACGCGGTGGCTTCGACGCTGCCACCCCTGCGCGGTGACGAGCGGGACGCCGTTCGCCGGCTGGTGATCGAAGGTCCACCCGAGGAAGAGGTGGGGCTCGCACCCTTCGCCACGCCGGAGTTCAGCCCCTCGGGGGCTGGCGGCGTACCTGAAGTCCGCGATCGGCGCACGATGTTGCCGACTCCCACGTTCCGAGGAGTGGACTCATGAACGAGTTCTTGTTCGTGGTCGTGCCGTACGTCTGCCTGACGACGTTCGTCCTGGGTCACGTCTGGCGCTACCGCTATGACAAGTTCGGCTGGACGACCCGGTCGTCGCAGCTGTACGAGAACAAGCTCCTGCGCATCGGCAGTCCGCTGTTCCACTTCGGCATCATCGGTGTGTTCTTCGGGCATGTGGTCGGTCTCGGTGTCCCGGCGTCCTGGACCGCGGCGGTCGGAGTCTCCGAGGGTATGTACCACGCGATGGCGGTGTCGCTCGGTGCCCTTGCTGGTCTGGCCACGGTGGCGGGCCTGGCCATCCTCGTCTACCGGCGGCGCACGACCGGCCCGGTGTTCTCGGCAACGACGCGGATGGACAAGGCGATGTACTTGTTGCTGGCGACGGTGATCGTGCTCGGGCTCTTCAACACCGTCGTGGCCAACGTCGTCGGAGGCTACGACTACCGAGAAGGCGTGTCGATCTGGTTCCGAGGGATCTTCCGGTTCGATCCGCAGCCGGCGCTCATGGGTGAGGCGCCGCTCGGTTTCCAGCTGCATGCCCTGGTCGCGATGGCGTTGTTCGCACTCTGGCCGTTCACCCGCCTGGTCCACGTCTTCAGCGCACCGCTGGGCTACCTGACCCGTCCCTACATCGTCTATCGGAGCCGGGACGACCACGACCTGGGCAGCCACCGGCCGCGCCCTGGTTGGGATCGGGTGTCCTGACCGAACGGGATGACTGAACGGATGAGCAAGTAGGTCCAAACGGACGCTTATGTCGGCCACCGCTGTCTCGTTACGGTCGTCGTGCGTCATTCAAACTGGCTGTCTGAGGGGGCAGCCGGTGGGGAGGGACGCAGAGGCAGCCGCTCTCGCGCTGCTGGGCGACCCCGGTGCGGCTCTCGGTGCGTGCCGGGGTCCCGCCCTGTATGGGGGACAACGTCCCAATCGTTACCGTGCGTATGCGGGCGGGACGATTGCCGTTATGTCGTGCATCACGCGCCATGTCTTCTGTTCCACTTAGAGCATGAGCCACGGATTCCGGCCCGAGCACTCGCCGCAGAAGAGCCCCGAGCGAGGGATCACCTTCGCCCTTGGACTGCTCCTTGTCGGTGCTGTCATGCTCGCCGTCTGGATCTTCATCCAACACATCGGGATGAACGACCAGTTCCAGTTCATTCGTTCGCTCGGCACCTGACCCAGACGACTTCGTTGTCCGCACACGTGCGTCAGACCGCCGGAAGCTTGCCCGCCAGGTAACGCTGGATCGTGGGGGCGACGTCCGCGACGAGCCCCGCAACGTCTCGGTCGACCATGCCAGGAAGGCGCAGCAGGTAACGCGCCATCGCGATTCCCATCAGCTGACTGGCGATCAGTCCTGCCCTGCGCCGGAGATCGTCATCGACGAGGGGGCGAAGTGCTTCAGCCACTTGCCCCACGAAGACCGTGCGCAGCCGTTCGGCGACCAGCTCGTCGGTGACCGCCGTGCGCAACAGGATGACCAGCACGTCGTCGCTGAGCTCGCCCTCCCAACGGCTGAGGAAGTGCTCGACGAGCAGCCGTCCCCGTCGCGACGCGGAGGCCGTGGTGAGGTCGGGCATCATCAGGTCGACATCGACCGCCGCCGCGAAGAGCGCCTGCTTGCTGGTGAAGTAGCGGATCACCATCGACGGGTCGATCGAGGCCTCCGCGGCGATCGCCCTGATGCTCGTGCGGTCATATCCGAACCGTCCGAAGTGGTCGCGCGCGGCGGCCAGGATCGCGGCTCGAGTGCGCTGCGACTTCGTTGGTGTGGGCACTTCATCGGTGGACACCTGTATCCCCTCCTGCCGTCAATCTGGCACGGCGTCTCAGTTAAGTCAACGGATGTTGACTTTCAGGAGAAAGTCAACGTATGTTGACTTCCTGGCGATCTATCGACGAGGGAGAAGGCCATGCGAAACCGCGGATCCGACCATCGGGGCACGCTGCCCGTCGTCCTGTTGGCGTTGGCGCTGGTCGTGGCGGCGGTCCCCGCGCTCAACGTCGCGCTCCCCGACCTGGCGGGCGATACCGGTGCCAGCACGAGTCAGCTGCAATGGGTGGTGGACTCCTATGCCCTCGTCTTCGCAGGCCTGCTGCTTCCGGCCGGTGCGCTGGGGGACCGGTATGGACGCAAGCCGGTGCTGGTCATCGGGCTCCTCGTGTTCGCGACCGGTGCCGCTCTCGCGTCGCTCATGAGCATCCCCGAGGCGCTGATCTGGCTGCGCGCCTTCATGGGGATCGGAGCGGCCCTCGTGATGCCGACCACGTTGTCGATCATCACAACGTCTTTCCCCGAGGATCAGCGCGGGCGGGCAGTCGGGGCCTGGATCGGTGTCGCCGGCGCGGGCGCGGTTTTGGGTCTGCTCGCGTCGGGCCTGTTGCTCGAGGTCTGGGGCTGGCAGTCCGTGTTCGTGTTCAGTGCTTCGTTCGCCGCCGTCGTGGGCCTCGTGGCGTTGTGGCAGATCCCGAACTCCCGCGATGAACACCCGCCGCGAGTGGACTACGTCGGCGGGCTGTTGTCCGTCGTGACGCTCGCTGCCATCGTCTTCGGCGCCATCGAAGGGCCAGAGCGAGGGTGGGGAGACCTTCTCACCGTGTCGGCGTTTGCTGCCGGGACGGCCGGTGCCCTGCTGTGGACTGCGTGGGGCCTGTATACCGTCGAACCGCTGCTCGACCCGCGGCTGTTCGCCCGGCGAGACTTC
>JANLYC010000003.1:0-3686 GCA_031365435.1 Nocardioidaceae bacterium | reverse complement strand
CGCGGGTCAAAGGGCCACACCACGCGGGTCAATGGGCCACAACTCACGGGTCAACGAAGGGCCGGGGTCAGGGTTGGAGGTTGAGGGGTGGCTGGGTCGAGGTCGGTTGGGCGGGGACCAGATGGGGGTCCGGCTTGCCGGCGACCAGGGCGGCGGCGGACTCGGCGGCCAGGTGTCGGTACCCCTGGGCCACCGCGTCGGCGAGGCGACCCGCCTCCCACGGCCAGCCGTCACCCCCGGCCGCCAGCGCCTCCGCCTCAGGCACCCCTTGCCCGTACAGAGAGCGGATCAGCTCCGCGATGTCCGATACGTCAGCCCGCTGGTCCTGCACGAACGAGCGGTCGACCGGCGTCCCGTGTCCCGGCACCACCACCGAGTCAGGCGTCAACATGCCGATGACCAGATCGAGCGTGCCCGGCCATTCCAACGGGTAGCAGTCACCACCGAAAGCCGGCGGCGCCGACTGCTCGATCAGGTCACCAGCAAAGACCACGTCGACGTCTGGCACCCGGATCACGATGTCGCCGTCGGTATGCCCTCGCCCGGGATAGGCCAGCTCCACGAATCGGTCGCCCAGGTCGATGGCCGAGACCGACGAGAACGTCTCGTCCGGCACGCGGTACTCCGTGTCGAGCACCGCCCTAAGCAGCTCGGCCGTGTACCACGGGGCGTCCGGGTCCAGCGACGGGTCGGCGCGGATCTCGTCCTTGACGCGGTCACCTGCCGCCACCATTCCGGCCGCCGCGTTCTCGTGCGCGTGGATCGTCGCACCCTCGAACGCGAGGTTGCCCATCGCGTGGTCGAAGTGCTCATGGGTGTTGACCACCCAGCGGATGGCCAGGTCCGGCGCCAGCCGGCGTACGTCTTCACACAGCTCGACCCCGTGGACGTATGCCGCCCGGGTGTCGACCACAAGCAGCCCGTCGGATCCGCGGACAACGCCGATCGTGGTGTCCCACTGTGGATAACGCCCGGCGAACACCCCGGGGGCCACCTCGACGAACCCGCCGCCCGACTCATACGTCATACGCGCACACTAGCCGCCGCCAATCCCGCACCGGGCTAGTAGCATTGGCACTCACGGAACTTGAGTGCCAGCGACGACGAAGCGGAGGTGAGCATGCTCGACGACCGCAAGCTCGACGTCCTGCGGGCGATCGTCGAGGACTACGTCCGCACGCAGGAGCCCGTCGGGTCCAAGACCCTGGTGGAGCGCCACAGCCTCGGTGTGTCCCCGGCCACGGTCCGCAACGACATGGCTGTGCTCGAGGAGGAGGGGTTCATCACTCAGCCCCACACGAGTGCAGGGCGCATCCCTACCGACAAGGGCTACCGGCTCTTCGTCGACAAGCTCACCAGCCTCAAGCCGTTGACCGGCGCTGAGAAGCGCGCGATCGCGACGTTCCTCCAGGGGGCCGTCGACCTCGACGACGTCGTGCACCGCAGCGTCCGGCTGCTCGCCCAGCTCACCAAGCAGGTGGCCATCGTGCAGTACCCCACGTTGTCCCGCTCGACCGTGCGCCATGTCGAGGTGGTCATGCTGACCAGCGACCGGTTGTTGCTCGTGCTCATCACCAGCAGCGGGCGCGTCGAGCAACGCGTCATCGAGCTGCCTCGTGCCCTCGACGACGAGACCGTGGCCGAGCTGCGGGCCCGCCTCAACACCGCTGTTGTCGGGCAGCCGCTGACCGACGCCGCAGCCCGCGTCACGTCGCTTCCCGAGGCTTTCCACCGCGACGACAAGACCATCGTCACGCAGGTCGTTGCGGCGTTCGCCGGAGCGGTCGCCGACGAACGGTCCGACGAGAAGGTCGCGATCGGTGGCACGGCCAACCTCGTTCGCTTCGGTGAGGACTTCGACCGCTCGATCAAGCCGCTGCTCGAGGCGCTCGAGGAGCACGTCGTGCTGCTCCGTCTGCTCGGTGAGGCGACCAGCCCCAGCCTCGTGACGGTCCGGATCGGGCACGAGGTCCCGCACGCACAGCTCGCTGCGACGTCGGTGGTCGCGACGTCATACGGCCCCGACGAGCATCCCCTGGCGACCCTCGGCGTCGTGGGTCCGACCCGCATGGACTACCCAGGATCGATGGCCGCCGTCAACGCCGTGGCGCGCTATGTCAGCCAGATCCTCTCCGACGCCTGACCGCCACGATGATGACCGCCAAGCCGAGCCGCAGCACGACCTCGACCCAGCCGCAGCAGCTGCGGCGACCGCCGCAGACCATGACCACCACCCGCACTCAACGAATGACGGAGCATGTCGACTGATCTGTATGACGTCCTCGGAGTCTCCCGCGACGCAAGTCCGGACGAGATCAAGAAGGCGTACCGCAAACTCGCCCGCGAGCTGCACCCTGACGTCAACCCCGACGCCGCCCACCAGGAGCGGTTCAAGGAGGTGACGCGGGCGTACGACGTCCTCAGCGACCCCAAGAAGCGCGAGATGTACGACCTCGGCGGCGACCCGTTGTCCGCTGCTGGTGCGCAAGGCTTCGGTCAGGGGTTCTCGTTCACCGACATCATGGACGCGTTCTTCGGCCAGAGCGCCGGCTCACGGGGTCCGCGACCGCGCTCGCGGCGTGGCCAGGATGCGCTGATCCGGCTGCAGCTCGAGCTCGGGGAGGCGGCCTTCGGCGTCACCAAGGAGCTCAAGGTCGACACCGCTGTGACGTGCACGTTGTGCCACGGCGCGGGCACTTCGCCCGGTACGTCGCCGACGGGCTGTACGACGTGTGGCGGGCGTGGCGAGATCAGCCACGTCCAGCGGTCGTTTCTCGGCGAGGTCCGCACGATGCGGCCGTGCCCGACCTGCCGCGGATTCGGCACGGTCATCCTCAACCCCTGCTCCGAGTGCTCCGGTGACGGCCGGGTCCGGTCCCGTCGGGCCCTCAACATCACGATCCCGCCGGGCGTCGACACGGGCACGCGCGTGCAGCTGTCTGGCGAGGGCGAGGTCGGCCCGGGTGGTGGACCCGCGGGTGACCTTTACGTCGAGATCGAGGTGGTCCAGCATTCTGTGTTCAGCCGCCGCGGCGATGACCTCCTGTGCACGATCACCCTGCCGATGACGGCGGCGGCGCTCGGGACGACGGTCGAGCTGCCGACGCTGGAGGCAGATGTCACCGCCCTCGAAGGCTCCGAGGTCGAGCGCTCGATCGACCTCGAGATCCGGCCCGGCATCCAGTCCGGAGAACAGCTGGTGATGCGCGGCCGTGGCGTACCCCGGCTGCGCGGCACGGGGCGCGGCGACCTCATCACCACCGTGATCGTCGAGACCCCGACCCGCCTCGACCGAGAGCAGACCGAGCTGATCAAGCAGCTGGCCGCGATGCGCGACGAGGAGAACCCGGTCGCCGCTGTGGAGGAGAACCGCCACAAGGGCGTCTTCGGCCGCTTCCGCGACGCGTTCGGCGGCGGTCGCTGAGTGAGTTGTCCGGACCGTTTGCGGCCTTGGCGGACTGGGTGCTGACAACTCGGTGAGAGGGTGGCCCGTATGACGCTGCCTGTGTTCGTCGTCGCCGCCGAGACCCTTGCCGGTGACGTGGTCGAGCTCGCCGGTGACGAGGGCCGTCACGCCGTCGTCGTACGCCGCCTCCGCGTCGGCGAGCATCTCGTCCTCACCGACGGTCGGGGCCAGGCGGCCGACTGCGAGGTGACGTCGCTCGGCAAGGCGTCCCTGCACGCGA
>JANLYC010000549.1:0-2284 GCA_031365435.1 Nocardioidaceae bacterium | reverse complement strand
GAGATTTTCCTGAAGGGCTGAGCAGTTCGCGCGACACGATGTCGCCGCGCCGTCTGGAGCCTTCACGGTCGTCGTCGCGGGCAACGTGTTATCAGGATCGTCTTGGCCGTCAGGTCGCCCGCGCAATGAGGTGACGCGGCGCGGTGCATGGCTCACACGGCTGACCCGCAGGCACTGACCCGCAGGCACTGACCCGCAGTGACCCGCGACGAACCTTATTGGCTGTGACGCGGCCTCGCGCTAGGATCGGCGGTCATGACGCAATCTGACCCGTTTGCCGAACTGAAGAAACGCCAGCGTGAAATGTGGTCGACGTTCGCGCCGACGGCGATGTTCACGACACCGGTGGCCGGCCAACTCGTGAAGTTCGCCAACATCCGCCCGGGCGAACGCGTGCTGGATGTGGGAACCGGCACCGGCGTGGTGGCGGTGACGGCTGCACGGGCAGGCGCGAAGGTCGACGGCATGGACCTGACGCCAGTGCTGCTGGAACAGGCACGTCTCAACTCCAAGATCGCCGGAGTCGAGGTGACCTGGACGGAAGGTGACGCCGAGTCGCTCCCCTACCCGGACGGGTCGTTCGACCTGGTGCTCAGTGAGTTCGGTCACATGTTCGCACCCCGCCCCGAGGTGGCCGTCGCCGAAATGCGGCGGGTACTGAAGCCCGGGGGCCGCGTCGCCTTTGCCACGTGGCCGCCGGAGCACTTCGTCGGTCGGATGTTCGCGTACATTTCCCGCAATTCCCCGCCACCGCCCCCCGGAGCAGCGCCGCCCCCGTTGTGGGGCAATCCAGCTGTCGTGACCGAACGCCTGGCAGGGGCGTTCGAGTCCCCGTTCTTCGCGCGGGGGATCATGCGGTTTCCCGCGTTGAGCCTCGACCACTTCCGGGAGTTCATGGAGCAGTCCGTCGGGCCGATGCAGAAGATGGTGGAGCATCTGCACGGTGAGCCCGAGAAACTGGAGGTCTTGCGCAAGGAGTTCATGGCGCACGCAGAGCCGTACTACTGGGACAATCTCGTGCACCAGGATTACCTCCTGACGCGAGCGGTCGCGCGCTGATCGACCGCCACCGGTAACGCACCCGCGGCACGAGGCGCGGGGATGAGTCCTGGTCAGAAGGTCTGTTCGGCACCGCGATCGGCGTTCCTCCTGCTGCTGGCGGCGATCGTCTCGGGCCTGGAATGCACGCTCAGCCCGCGCGTGGGCCTCCGTTTTGCTAGCGGGTATGTCGTTGTTCTGATCGTGCCACGACGCCACAAACCGCGGAGGTCTCGATGTTCGGAATTCTGGGCTGGATTTTCTTCGGGCTCATCGTCGGTATCATCGCGAAGCTCATCATGCCTGGTCGCGACCCGGGCGGCTTCCTCGTCACTGTGCTGATAGGAATTGCCGGGGCAGTGCTGGGCGGTCTGATCGGCCGGATGGCGGGGCTGTACGGACCGAATGACGCAGCCGGGTACATCATGTCGACGGTTGGTGCCGTCGTGCTGCTGTTCGCGTACCGGAAACTGCGCCCGGCGTAAGGAAACTGCGCCCGGCGTAATCAGCGGTCCGCTGATCTCGACGGCAGGGCGGCCGAAGACAGAGCGCGGTCATTCCCGTCACGCCTCCTCCGGCGCTCAGAGCGCCGTGCGCCCGGGACCGACACGAACCCGGAGGAAGTTCGTCCGGCGGCCGGGTGGCAGCGCCTGCCAGCGGCGGATCATGTCGCGTAGCGCGCGCTCACTCTCGCGACGAACGGCTGCGAGTTGTGCGCGGCGGCTGGGTGGCTTGCTCAAGTGCCTTCTCCAGAATCGGGAGCACCGCTAGGTCGCTCGGACGTCGAGCGGCGCGCTTGCTCTTGATGATGTCTGCCAGCGACGCGACATAAATCGCTTCACCACGCACGTCGATGATGCTGGCCCGGGCGCGCACGCCTGCTACCGAGCGCACGCCGTGGATGGTCCCCATGAAGTCGAGCTGCAGCCCGTCGGCGTCGCGAATGACGCGATACAGATCCGACACCGGGTAGTACGGTCGTAGCACCGTCGCGTGGAGCGCATCCGCCAGTCTCTTCAACTTCGTCAGATTGCCTGGCGTTTTCCTGAACAGGAAATCGAAGTCCATCGTCGTGACCGGCGCGCCCTGCAGCGCCGCCGCTGCGTTGCCAATGAGTACAGCCTCGAGGTGGAGAGCGTTCAGATGGCGCCCGACTTCGGCCAGCAACGGAGCCGCATCCATGATGCCCAGTATACCGACCGGGTTCAGCCGTGCTGCAAGGGTGAGCATACGGCCGACCCGTTCC
>JANLYC010000471.1:0-25434 GCA_031365435.1 Nocardioidaceae bacterium | reverse complement strand
TGTGTTTCGTCGCGACCGCGCCAAGCGGCAGCAGCGGTCACATCAACCTGTCGCCCAAAGGCATCGGCGGCACGTTTGCCGTGCTGGACGACCGCACGGTGGCCTACCTCGACATCACGGCGAGCGGGGCCGAGACCATCGCCCACCTGCGGGACAACGGTCGTATCACGGTGATGTTCTGCGCGTTCGAGGGCCCGCCGAAGATTGTCCGGCTGCACGGTCGTGGTCGGTTCGTCACGTTGTACGACGACGACTTCGCGGCCCTGATGCAGCACTTCACCGAGACCCGTGGAGCCCGGGCCGTGGTGGTGGTCGACGTGGAACGCGTGTCGGACTCGTGCGGCTACGGTGTCCCGCTGCTCGACTATGTAGGTGAACGTGACCTGTTGCCTGCCCATATGGCGCGCAAGGGCCTTGACGGGCAGGCCGATTATCGCCGGGCCAAGAACGTGCGCTCCATCGATGGCCTGCCGGCCTTCGACTTCGACCCCGCTCCCGAGGGCCCGGCCCGTACAGTCGCGCCATGAGTTTCCGGGGGCGACGTCTCGTCGGCCTGTCCTGCGCCGGCCTGGTTCTCGCCTCGACCGCCACCGCCACGTCGACCAGCGAAGCATCCGACCTGACCCGGATCTCGCCGCGGGCCGCCGGCAACCGGTCAGCGGTGGCACCTGCCGCAGCACTTTCGGCACGCATCAAGCAGCTGCCGTTGGGCGGGACGCGGGTCTTTCCGGACTATCAGCTCGTCGCGTTCTACGGAACCGCGCATACTCCGTCGCTCGGCGTGCTGGGTGAGGGTACGCCGCCTCGGATGACCAAACGGCTACGCGCTGCCGCACGGCCCTTCCACGTCAAGAACAAGCGGATCCAGATCGTCTACGAGCTCATCGTCTCGGTCGCGGACGCGCACGCCGGCTCGGACGGTACCTACAGCCACTACATCCCGCGTGCCTACGTCCAGAAGTTCGTGGACGTCGCCCGGCGCAACAAGGCGTTGTTGGTCCTCGACATCCAGCCGGGCCGCGAGAGCTTCCTGCCGCAGGCCCGGCACTTCCGATGGGCGCTTCGGCAGTCCTTCGTAGGGTTGGCGCTCGACCCGGAGTGGCGGATGGGTCCTCGCCAGGTGCCCGCGCGGACGATCGGGCATGTCGGTGCGGTGGAGGTCAACCGGGTGTCGCGGCTCCTCGCTGACGTGACCCGCCGCAACAAGCTGCCCGAGAAGCTGTTCGTCATCCACCAGTTCCGTCGGGAGATGGTGAGGAACATCGCCAGGGTGAAGTCGCGTGCAGGCCTGGCGATGGTCCAGCACATCGACGGCTTCGGCAGTCGTGCGCAGAAGCTGGCGACCTTCCACCACGTGGCCGAACCGAGCCAGCTCACCCTGGGCTTCAAACTCTTCTACGACGAGGACACCGACCTGTTCCGGCCGCGCGAGGTGCTGGCGATCCGCCCACGGATCTCGTTCGTCAGCTACCAGTGACGGCAGGGTCGAGCCGGACATCGAGCCGGACATCGAGCCGGATGTCGGACCAAAGGTCCACGATCTGAGACAGCTGGTGGATGCGGCTTGACGGCTACGGCGCAAGTCGGGGACCGTTGGCCCATGCAGCTGATTCTCGTCGTACTCGTCGACGCGCAGGTCGAGGCCAACTAACGGCTCAACCTCCGCGCGTCCCCCTCGAATGCCCACCGGGTCGGGGGGTTTTTTTGTGGGATGACGACGAGAACACTGAGAACACGAGAAACGGGCAACCGGACACAGGTGACGCGACACGCGGGGGACTGGTGACACGAGGAAGGGTCGAGATGACGGAGCAGGCGGCCGCGCGCATCACGGGGGCACAGAGCTTGATCCTTGCATTGGAGAGCGCCGGGGTCGACACCGTCTTCGGTATCCCGGGTGGCGCGATCCTGCCGGCGTACGACCCTCTTCTCGACTCCACGAAGATCCGTCACATCCTCGTCCGGCATGAGCAGGGCGCAGGCCACGCTGCGCAAGGCTACGCGGTAGCCACGGGCAGGGTCGGTGTCTGCATGGCGACCAGCGGCCCGGGCGCGACAAACCTGGTGACGCCGCTGGCCGACGCGCACATGGACTCCGTGCCGATCGTGGCGATCACGGGGCAGGTCCCGAGCGCGGCCATCGGGTCCGACGCCTTCCAGGAGGCCGACATCCGCGGCATCACGATGCCGATCACCAAGCACAACTACCTCGTCACCGATCCCGACCAGATACCGCGCGCGATCGCCGAGGCTTTCCACATCGCGTCCACCGGTCGACCGGGGCCGGTGCTGGTCGACATCTCCAAGGACGCGCTCCAGGCGATGACGGTGTTCGAGTATCCCGAGACCGTGACGCTGGCCGGTTATCGGCCGGTGACGAAACCACACGGCAAACAGGTGCGCGAGGCCGCGCGGTTGATCGCGGCGTCGGAGCGGCCGGTGCTGTACGTCGGCGGCGGCGTGATCCGGGCCGCCGCCAGCGAAGAGCTGCGCGCGCTGGCCGAGCTGACGCAGATCCCCGTCGTCACCACGCTCACGGCGCGGGGAGCCTTCCCCGACAGCCATCCGCTGCACCTCGGCATGCCGGGCATGCACGGGACGGTCGCAGCGGTCGGTGCCCTGCAGCGGAGCGACCTGCTGATCACGCTGGGCGCACGTTTCGACGACCGCGTGACCGGCAGGCTCGACACGTTCGCGCCCGACGCGGCGGTCATCCACGCCGACATCGACCCGGCCGAGATCTCCAAGAACCGCCATGCCGACGTGCCGATCGTCGGCGACTGCCGTGAAGTGATCGCGGAGCTCGTCGTCGCGGTCAAGGCGGAGTACGACGCCGGCCGCCGAGGCGACGCAGCTCCTTGGCTGGCGACCTGCCAGGGCTGGCGTGAGCGCTACCCGCTCGGCTACGACCAGCCCGAGGGAGCGTTGTCGCCGCAGTACGTCATCGAGCGCCTCGGTGCGATCGCCGGCCCTGACGCGACCTACGTGGCGGGAGTGGGGCAGCACCAGATGTGGGCGGCGCACTACGTCCGGTACGAGCGGCCCAACTCCTGGATCAACTCCGGTGGCCTGGGGACCATGGGGTTCGCCGTCCCAGCGGCCATGGGCGCCAAGGTCGGCACCCCGGAGGTCACGGTGTGGGCGATCGACGGGGACGGGTGCTTCCAGATGACCAACCAGGAGCTCGCCACCTGTGCCCTCAACGGCATCCCGATCAAGGTCGCGATCATCAACAACTCCAGCCTGGGCATGGTCCGCCAGTGGCAGACCCTGTTCTACAAGGGCAGGTACTCCAACACCGACCTGCACTCTGCGCGGGTGCCGGACTTCGTCAAGCTCGCAGAGGCGCTCGGCTGCGTGGGGCTGCGTTGTGACACCCCCGAGGACGTCGACGGGACGATCCACAAGGCGATGGAGATCAACGACGGCCCGGTCGTGATCGACTTCATCGTCAACCCCGACGCGATGGTGTGGCCGATGGTCGCCGCCGGCACGAGCAACGACGCGATCCAGATTGCGCGTGACCTGAAGCCGGAGTTCGACGAGGACGAGCTGTGAGGATGGAGTCGTGACACGTCAAACGCTTTCGGTCCTGGTGGAGAACCGCCCCGGTGTGCTGGCGCGGGTCGCGTCCTTGTTCTCTCGCCGCGGCTTCAACATCGAGTCCCTCGCGGTCGGTCCCACCGAGCACGAGGACGTCTCGCGGATGACGATTGTGGTCAACCTCGAGGACCAGCGGCTCGAACAGGTGACCAAGCAGCTCAACAAGCTGATCGAGGTCCTCAAGGTCGTCGAGCTCGAGGACAGCGGTGCCGTCGAGCGCGAGCTGCTGCTGGTGAAGGTGCGCGCCGACGCGGCCACCAGGAGCCAAGTGCTGGAGACCGTCCAGCTCTTCCGTGCCAAAGTGGTCGACGTGGCGGTTGACGCCGTCACCATCGAGGTCACGGGTGACCGCGGCAAGCTCGAGGCCATGCTCCGCGTGCTCGAACCGTTCGGGATTCGGGAGCTCGTGCAGTCCGGCATGGTGGCGATCAATCGTGGCTCGCGTTCGATCACCGATCGCAGCCTCAAGCCCGCTCCACCGATCTCCACCCGCAACCCCGCCTGAGCCCCCCGGCAACACGGCACCGACCTCTGACCAACTCCCGATCATCGGCTAGCAAGGAGAATCACCCACCATGGCTGAACTGTTCTACGACGACGACGCAGATCTCGGCATTGTCCAGGGACGCAACGTCGCGGTGCTCGGTTACGGGAGCCAGGGGCACGCGCACGCGTTGTCGCTGCGTGACTCCGGTGTCGACGTCCGGGTCGGCCTCCCGGAGGGGTCGCGCAGCCGCGCCAAGGCCGAGGCCGCAGGGCTGCGCGTCGTCACGCCGTTCGAAGCGTGCGAGGAGTCAGACCTCATCGTGGTGCTCGCACCCGACCCGGTGCAACGGTCGCTGTACGCCGAGGCCATCGAGCCGAACCTGGTCGAGGGTGACGCCTTGTTCTTCGGCCATGGCTTCAACATCCGCTACGGCTACATCGCCCCGCCGGACGGGGTCGACGTGTGCATGGTGGCGCCCAAGGGACCTGGGCACCTGGTCCGACGGGAGTTCGAGCAGGGGCGGGGCGTCCCGGTGCTGGTGGCGGTCGAGCAGGACGCGTCCGGAAAGGCGTGGGACCTGACCCTCTCGTACGCAAAAGCGATCGGCGGTACGCGCGCCGGCGCGATCAAGACGACCTTCACCGAAGAGACCGAGACCGACCTCTTCGGTGAGCAGGCTGTGCTCTGTGGCGGCGCCTCCGCGCTGATCCAGGCCGGTTTCGAGACGCTCACCGAGGCCGGCTACCAGCCAGAAGTCGCGTACTTCGAGTGCCTGCACGAGCTCAAGCTGATCGTCGACCTGATGTACGAAGGCGGTATCGCGAAGCAGCGCTGGTCGGTGTCCGACACAGCCGAGTACGGCGACTACACGTCCGGCCCGTTCATCATCGACGCGTCGGTCAAGGATCGGATGCGCCAGGTGCTGACGAACATCCAGGACGGCAGCTGGGCGGCCGGCTTCATCGCCGACCAGGATGCGGGAGCACCCAAGTTCAAGGAGTTCCGCGCCCGGAGCGAGGCCCACCCGATCGAAGAGACCGGTCGCGAGCTCCGCACGTTGATGGCGTGGGTCAAGTCGTCCGACGACGACTACACCGAAGGCACCGCCGCCCGCTGAGGCCCGGTCTGTCCACGGGCAGAAAAAAGACAGGATGGGTCCCCCAGGGGGAAAGGGGAACCCATCCTGTCGTCCCGGCTGGTGCCCGGTATCAGTTCAGGGGCCGAGCACCAGCACGCGGATGTCGAACTACGGAGCCGTCGTGAAGTTCCAGCTCACGGTGGCGAGTGGGATGTTGGTGAGGTCCCGGATCGCCGTTGCCCCTCCCGTCAGGGTGACCGTGTAGTTCGTGTTCCTTGCCAGCGCCGCGTTGGGGTTCAGACGCCAGGCACGCGGCCCCGGCTGGTCGATCACCCCGGCGATGACAGCTCCCGTCGCCGTGTTGGTGAGCACGAAGGTCGCGTTGGTCACCCCCTGCACCGGTTCACTGAACGTTGCTCGGACGTTCACGCTCCGAGACACGCCGGTTGCGTTCGCCGCTGGCGTCTGCACTGTCACCGTCGGGGCTGGGTTGCCCGCGGCGGCGGCCGTCGTGAAGCTCCAGCTGGTCGTCGGAAGGGCGACGCCGGCTGTGCTCCGGATCGCTGCAGGCCCACCGGTCAACGTCACCGTGTAGGTCGTGCCCGCCGCCAGGTTGGCGTTCGGGTTCAGCGTGACGGTCTGGGTCGTCGCGTTGTACGACACAGCCGAGGCGATCAGAGCGTTGGCCGGGTTCCGCAAGGTCACGGTTCCCGTGTTGATGCCACTCGCCACCATGGCCTGGTCGAACGTCGCGGTGACATTTGCTCCGACTGCGACGCCGGTGGCGCCGGTCGCCGGCGACCGAACGGTGACCACGGGGGCCGCCGGACCGGTCGGTGTCACTGCGTTCGACGGGGCCGAGAGAGCGCCCACTCCGAACACGTTGGCTGCCCTGACCTGGAACGTGTACGACGTTCCGTTGATCAGACCGTTGACGACCCGGCTGGTCGCACCGGCAGGGATGCCGGTGATGACCGTACCGTCGCTCACGACGATCTCGAAGCCGGTGACGCCAGAGCCAGCTGCAGGGGCGCTCCACGTCACGGTTGCCGACGCGTTGCCCGATGTAGCCGTCACGCTGGCCGGTGGTGCAGGCGGAGCAACCGCGACGTCCTGGTCGGTGAACCGGAGCGTCTCGATGTTCCGCAGCGTGTCCGTCCCGTCGCTCACCCTCTGGCCGACCACGTTGGCGCCGGTCTGGACCACCAACAAGCTGGCCAGGGTGGAGCCGGACGCCGGCTGGAGGGTGATCAGGTAGTTCGACCGCGGTCCGGAGAACACGACCGTGTCGACGTTGCCGCTGGTCTGCGCGGCCGTCGGGGTGATGATTTCGCGCACCGTGACCAGGTTGCCCGGGTCGACGAGGCCAGCGAACACGGCCGCCTGGAGCGTCATTCCGGTGGTGCCCGGTCCGAAGTTCCCAGACAGCGCCGCGTGCTCCATCAGATCCGTGCTGCCGATCTCGGTCGACGGGTCAGCAGGGTTCGTCCGGACGCTGATCCGCACGGCCAGCGACCTGTCACCGTCGATGATGTCGTCAGCTCCACGGCCTTCGATCGTGTCACTTCCGGTACCACCGAGCAGGATCTCGCCGTCGCCCCAGATGTTGCCGGTGATCGGGCAGTAGCCGGCTGCGGAGTTGGCCACCACAGGGGCGGGGTCGCCCGTCAGCGGCGGCAGCAACTCACCCAGACCGTTGATCCGGTTCACGCCGGTCTGGTCGAGCACGTCACATCCGGTGAAGCCGGCGCCACCGATGGCGCTGGGCACGTCGTTGGTACCACGGATCACGTCGTTGAACGCAGATCCGGAGTCACCTTCGACCTCCTGCCAGCGGTCGCGGTTGACGACGACGGGCAGCGGCAGACCGGCCAGGAAGTTGTTGATGGCCATGTCGTCGTCCGCACCGACGGTGTCGTACTGGTGGATCGCCCAGTCGAAGCCACCGGCGCCGGCGTTCCTGTCGATCGCCGCGTTCTGCGACATGATGTCATCGCCGCCTTCGGCGTCGTAGTCGTTCTCGCCGACCTGACCGACGAAGACATCGTTGCCTGGAGCAGCTTGCGCCGGGTCGTCGAAGAATGGTGCACCATGGTCACCGATCAGCAGGTCCTGACCCGAGCCGCCTTCGATCCAGTCATCGCCTCCGTCACCGAACACGGCATCTGCGCCCTGTCCCGCGATGACGTAGTCGTTCCCCGGACCGGCGAAGGCCTCGTTGTCGTTGGCTCCACCGTTGATGAAGTCCTGACCGTCGCCACCCATGAAGATGTCATCTCCGAGGCCGCCGTCGAGGGCGTCGTTCTGCGGACCACCCTTGAGGACGTCCGCGCCCGACAGGTCGGTGATGACGTCGTTGCCGTCTCCACCGAGGGCGACGTCGTCACCTCCATTGCCTTCGATGATGTCCGGTCCGGCACCGCCCCAGAACGTGTCGTTGTCGTTGCCGCCCCAGATCCGGTCCTGGTTCGGCGTGCCGTTGTAGACCGACTGCCCGTTGATGCCGGTGGGGTCGACACTGTTGACCTGGCGGTACTGGATGGTGCCGTCGGGCTTGCGGAGCAGCAGGCGGTTCTCGTTGCAGTCGGCGGTGGCCGGGTCGTCGTTGACCGAACCGGCACCGGTGATGAAACTGCCCGCGGCCGCCGGCCACGTCAGGTTGCCGAGCTGGAACTTGCAGTCGGCGGTGGCGAACACGTCAGCCTTCAGCGTGTTCGTGCCGTCGGTGTTGCGCTGGATCATCTCGGCGAAGGAGTTGCCTTCCAGCTGGCTCCGCAAGTTCATGCCCGGCGTGCGGTTCAGGTAGTACAGCCGGTCGCCGTCCTGCAAGGACTCCAGTTGCGTCTGGAAGACGTAGTTGAACGTGCTTCCCAGCAGGCCACCGAACAGGTTGGTGATCTCGGCCAGACCGCCCACCCAGAGGTCGACGGAGTCCAGCCCGGTGATGGTGACACCGCCGGGGTCGTTGGCCCAGGCGCCGGTACCGAACATGAAGTCCGCCGCGTCCGCCGGGATGTCGGCGGGGTCCGTTGCAGGCGCCGACGACGGGTCGACGATGGCCTTGGCCGCCGCTCGTTTGGCCGCCAGCGTAGTGGCACCGGTGATGGTCGGGTGCGTCCCGTAGGCCGCCACGAAGTTGATCAGCGACTCCGGGTGCTTGATGTTCTGTCCGAAGTCCGCCCAGCTCGTGTAGGGCTTGAGCTGACCGTCGTTCGTGGCCGCATAGATCTGCCGGCGAACGTCGTTCAGCGGCGGGATGCCCGCGTCACGGGCACGCGTCATGTTGAGCGTGGCGAGGTCGAGAGGAAGTCCCAGCAGGTTGTTGCGGAGGGTCTCCGTGACGAACTCGTCAAGCTCGTTACCGGTTTGGTCAGACGATCCCATCACGACGCTTCCGGCGGCCTGCTCCGGGGTGAGCGTGCCCGCCGATCCACCGTCGAAGTACTCCGGTGGGTTCAGGAATGCCGTGAGTAGCGGCAGAGAGTTGTCCGAGCCATCAGCGTTCGTGCGTGCCACGGTGTCGTCCAGCATCGAGTGCCCGAAGCGGTAGACCGCGTGGGCGAACTCGGCCTGGACGGCCGGGTTGATGTCAGGCGAGTAGACGTGGAACGGGCGGATCGCCGGCTGCACCTTGCGACCGAACTCTTCGAAGACCAGGTGCTGGTACTCCATCTCGGTCACGAAGCGAGCGGCCTGGAACAGGCGCTCACCGTTCCAGCCGGCTGGGTTCTGCGCAGTGGGCAGCTGCCAGTCCGTCAGGGCCGCCGCGCCTGAGGCGGTGTTGGCCGCATCCGCGGTCAACACGTTCTTGATGTAGTCGACCAGGCGGTCGTGCTCTGAGTGGAACACCTGGTGGATGGTCGTCAACGCGATGTTCTCGTTGACCCGACCGTCGCCGGCGCAGAAGTGGGCGTTCAACATCTCGTCGTCGTACGTCCCAGCAGGCTGGTTGGCGAAGTCGGCCGACGGCGTGTTGTCGCTGTCCGGAACGGGAGCGGTGGGAGGCGTCGCCGGGTTGTGGTCCAGGTCGGCCGGACTCGGGTCCGCGTTGTGCGCGATGTCGGTCAGGAACGGCGTGTCGAAGTAGAGCACGTTCGACGGCACCGGCACCGGGTTGGCGAGGTCACCCTCGACCAATCCGGTCCTCGTCACGTACTGCGGCAGCCCTCGCGCCGGCCCCGGGATGAACTTGCCGTAGGGGTCCGCCGCGATCATCGGGATGTTGGTCACGTCCGTGTCGGTCAACTGGAGTCCGAGCACGCTGGCTGCCTGCTGCTTGACCGCGGCCCACGTGGCCATACCCGTGGTCCCGTCCGGAGAGTTCAGGTAGGTCTGACCGGCGGGAAGGCCGCCGAGCAGCTTGCCCGTCGAGACCGGCTGGTTGGCGGCGTTGAGCACGTACTCGCGCAGGAACACCTGGTGTGATGAGTGTGAGGTGTACGTCTGGCTCTGGTCCACCCAGGGGCTGTCCGTGTTGTTTGCGTTCTGCACGTTGTCCGCCGTCTCGTCGACCGGCGTGGCGGGGTTGTCGAACAGGATCCCGTCGGGACCAGGCTGGTTCTGGGCGCGCGTCAGCACCATGAACTGCTGGCTGGGCGGAAGGTCGTCGGCGTTGCCGAGGATGTGGTCCGGGCCGGCGATCAGCGGGTCGTCGGCCTTCAGCGGCACGAACACGGTGCCGCCGCTCTTGACCGTCTGGTCGACGCCGTGGTCGAAGAACTGACCGAAGAACGTGAACATGGAGTTGTACGGCGGGGAGAGCCCGACGTCGGTGGTCACGTTCGGGATGAACAGGGTGGTGTGCGACGGCACGCAGTTCGCAGGTACGCCGTCAACCGGGGGGACAGCGTCTGGTTGCGGATCGGTGGTGCAAGGGAACAACCCTGGGTTGCCCTGCGTCCGGACGGGAAACTCCGCAGCTGCGACTGCGGCGGGGTTGGTCGAGGTCTGGTCGACGATGAGGTTGCTGATCAAGCGAGGTTGCGAGTCGTAGACGAAGCCGCGCTTCTGCTTGTACGACGTCGACCCTGAGCCGGGGAACCCCGGCGGTACGTTCTCCGCGTCCCGGAAGACCGGGTTCGTGAGCCGGGGGAATGGCTGGTCAGCGGCGGCGAAGTGCTCCCGCCCCGGGAACAGGTTGTTGCAGGAGCCATCCACGGTCCGCAGCCCGTAGGCGCTGAGCCGGTCCGGAATCTGCAGGCTGTCGGGGATCCCGTCACCGGGCTGGGCGACCAGGGTTCCGCACGGGTTCGCCGCGGTGAAGGTGAGCGCGTGCTCCTCCGAGATCTTGATCTGCTTGAGGATGAACGCGAGGTCGGACGGCGTCACCGTGAAGCCCTGGCCCACCGGCGCCTGGACGCCGGCAGCGGAGCCGCCCATGACCGGATTCAGCAAGGCTGCGCAGAGGACTACCCCTACGCCCGCCCGTAGCGTTCGTCGTGCTGCTCGCGCGACACCGAGCTTGGTTGGCCGCATTTCTTGTCGGTCCATTCTTCTGCACCCGCCTGAGTCGAGACTGCAGGGCCCCGTCTGAGCCCCCCTTGGGGAAGCGGCCGCGAGCATGCGGACGCATCACTTCCCACAGAGTCCAGGAGCGCCGTGACACCCCCGCGAAATGCGCCGTCGTTTCGTATTTCACGGTGCTGTGACGGACTAATCGCATGCTGGCTGCGTACAGAGAGGGGTACAGAGATGCAGCTGTCACGCAGAGATGTGATGAAGCTCGGTGCACTCGGCAGCGCGGCCATGGCGATACCGATGATGCGCGTTGCTTCCGCAGGCACTCAGAGCCGGCTCGCCGAGAGCGCGCTCCCGCAGCCGTTCACCACACCGTTCTCGGTGCCGCCCATCGCGACGCCGGTCAGCACAGATGCTGACACCGACTACTACGAGATCGCGATGGTGCCGACTGCGGTCGAGATCGTGCCGGGGCTCTTGACCCCGACGTGGGCGTACAACGGCGTCTCACCGGGGCCGACGATCGTGAACCAGTTCGGCCGCAAGACCGTAGTCAAACAGTCCAATCGCCTGCCGCAGAAGCATCCGGAGCTCGGCTACATGCCCTGGACCTCGGTCCATCTGCACGGGTCGGAGTCGTTGCCGGAGTACGACGGCTACGCCAGCGACATCACGCTGCCCGGGCAGTGGAAGAACTACCGCTATCCGAACAGCCAACCAGCTCGCACCCTGTGGTACCACGACCACGGCGTCATGCACACAGCGCCGAACGTCTACATGGGACTCGCCGGGCAGTACTGGCTACACGACCAGCTGGAGCAGTCGCTCCGCATCCCACACGGGCGCTACGACGTCCCGCTCATCGTGCAGGACCTGATGCTCGCCTCCGACGGGACCCGGCTCTTCGACAACAACGACGAGTCCGGCGTCTTCGGCGACATCATCTTGGTCAACGGTCGGCCCTGGCCGGTGATGCAGGTGGAGCGCCGCAAGTACCGGTTCCGCATCCTCAATGCATCCGTGTCGCGCTCCTACCGCTGGCAGCTCGACTCGGGCAAGCCGCTGGTCGTGATCGCCACTGACGGCGGGCTCATGCAGGCGCCCCAGCGGGTCAATCAGTTCCGACACGGCGTGGCTGAGCGCTACGAAGTGATCATCGACTTCGCGAAGTACCCGATCGGCCAGCGCGTCGTGCTGCAGAACCTGAGCAACAAGAACAACATCGACTACGCGACGACCAAGAACGTCATGGCATTCGATGTCGTGTCGGCGCCGACCAGCACGAAGGGCAACTCGATCCCGGCCGTGCTCAACCCGCATGAGCGGACGATGGAGCTGACCGAGTCGATGGCGACCGTGACGCGTCACTTCGACTTCGTCCGCGCCAACGGACGTTGGACGATCAACGGCCAGACCTGGGACGACGTCGTGAAGTCGGGCTTCACCTTGACGATCGCCAACCCGGAGCCCGGCACGGTGGAGCTGTGGGAGCTGTCGAACCCTTCCGGTGGTTGGCACCACCCGGCACACATCCACCTCATCGACTTCAAGGTGGCCTCCCGCAACGGCCAGCCGGCCATGCCGCACGAGCTGGGCGCCAAGGACGTGGTCTTCCTCGGGGAGAACGAGACCGTGCGGTTGCTGATCGCCTTCAAGCCCGAGCACCGCGGCAAGTACATGATGCACTGCCACAACCTCGTCCACGAGGACCACGACATGATGGGCCAGTTCGAGGTGGGTCTCGGCGGCGACGATCCGCTGTACTCCGACCCGGCGCAGTGGGGATGAGCCGTGGGAACTCCGATGAGCAGAGCGCAGGCCGGGGTCCTGACCACGGCCACGCCCGAACGAGGCGTCACCTCTCGAGCCGCCCGATTTCCAGGTGCAGCGGTGGTGGTGGCGGTGGCGAGCCTGGCGAGTGCGGCCATCCATGTGGACGTCATGCCAGAGCATCGCGACGACTGGTGGGTCTTCGGTGCCTTCTTTGCAGCGCTTGCGTTCGTCCAGGTCGTCTCGGCAGCGCTGGCGCTGTGGTGGCCGCGCAGAACCGTCCTCGTCGGCATCGCTGTTCTGAACGTTGCGGTAGTGCTGCTGTGGCTGCTGAGCCGCACGGCCGGCTTGCCGATAGGACCTCCGGTCGTCGACTTCACAGCAGGCCTGGGAGACCCGTCCAAGGGTGGTTACGGCGAGCACGCGGCCGGCCTGCCAGAGGCCGTCGGAGCGCTCGACCTCACGTCGACGATTCTCGAGCTGGTCGTCGTCGTCGCGGTGTGCGCGCTGCTGCCTGCACGGGTGCGAGGTCTGGTGGTCAACACCATCTGTCTCGTCGGCGTGGCGACGTGGGGGTTCTACCTCTTCGGTGTCTTCCGCTGACGACGACCGTATGACGACGGGGGGCCACGCATGATCGAGCAGGCCGCGGTGGTGACACCTCGTGCCAGCACGCGAGCGCGGGCAGCCCTGGCGGCGGCCCGCTGGACGAGAGCGAGCCACCTGTGGTGGCCGCTTGTCCTCGTCATCGCGGTGGGAGTGCTGGCGATGTTCGTCGTGGAGCCCGTCAGAGTCGGCTCAGGCAGCATGGAACCCACGCTCGACAGCGGCCAACGCGTGCTGATCGACAAGGTCAGTTACCGGTTCCGTGATCCTGGCCGCGGTGAGGTCGTGGCGTTCAACGCGCCCGGTTCGGGCAGCCTGACCGTGAAGCGGGTCGTCGGCGTTGCCGGCGACAAGGTCGCCATCCGTGACGGAGTCCTCTGGGTGGAGGGGCACGCCGTGCCGGAGGCCTATGTCGACCAAGCCACGGTCGACTCGGTGTACTTCGGGCCGGTCATCGTTCCGCCGGACACGATCTTCGTGATGGGAGACAACCGTGCCGAGTCGATCGACTCCCGTGAGTTCGGGCCGGTGCCGTTGTCAGCGATCGTAGGGCGGGTCTTCGGGTGGTGACGCCACAGCGCGGAGCGGTGCGTCGGGAGCCTCGTACTCGGCATCGATGTCCTGGATCGGGTAGGCGGCGTCGCCCGACGCCGTGCCCAGCGTGGCCAGGTCCTCACCGGCCTTGGCCAGGTACGCGGCTCGACTGGCCGCGGCCTCGGAGGCGCAGTAGACCAGCCCCAACGTCGTCGCGAGTGACGCAGCGCCACCGGCGATCGCGGCTGCGGAGAGAGGACGGCCGACGACGTCGCGCACCGCTGCCCGGGCCAGCATCAAGATGACGCGTTCGCGGCCTGTCGTGGCTTCGCCGATGGCGATCTCGGCCAGGTCGAGAAAGTCCAACGCGCTGTCGCGGTCGTTGTCCTCGCGATCGATGACCATGCGCGACGCGACCTCGGGAAGGAGCAAGGTGGCGCCGGTGCGCTGAGCGATCTCAGCCGCGCGTAGCAGCAGTGCCGCCCCTGTGGTCCGGTTCTGCTCGGCCACGGCGAGATCTGCCTTGCCGAGCAGGGCCAGGATCTGCGACGTCGGGCCACCGACCCGCCAGCCTGCCGATCGGGTGAGCTCGCGTGCACGCCCGAGCTCACCGCGTTGGAGCAGCATCCGCGCTGCGACCCAGCGCCAAGGACCGGCAAGGTCGCGGGACTCGGCGTCTGCAATCGCCTCATCGCAGAGCTGAGCCGCGTGGGCAGCGCCGCGATCGTGATGCGCCAGCGCTCTCAGCATCATCCCGGAGAGGCCCGACGTCGCACCGACCGACTGGAGCGAGTCCCGCCAACCGGAGTCGAGAGCGTCGAGATCGACCGATGGGTCTCCTAGCAGCACAGCCGCCTCGTAGCGTGCCAGACGTGCAGTCGAGAGGTGGAGGCGCGCATTGATCTGGTCCACTTCCTCCAGCACCTGGTAGGCCCCTGAGAAGTTCCGCTTGGGCACGAGAATCAGTCCCACCAGCAACAACCTGGCCTCGACCGCTGCATCCTCGTCGCCGCGAAGCTCGGCGCGGACCACCGCATCGCGAAGCAGTGCCTCGGCCTCTGCCGTCGGCGCCGACGTGACGCTGATGCCGAGCCGGTCCAAGAGGTTGAGGCGAGCTCGCGCCGCCAGAGCCGGCCCGTCCAGGTGGGACATCAGCTCCTGGAAGTCAGGCACGGGGAGGTTGTTGACAGTCGCGTGCTCGATGACCTGTCGTCGGTACTCGACGCTGTCCTGCCGGTCACCCATGCGAGCGGAGCAGACGGTCAAGCGATTCAAGATGTCCAGCGTGTCCTCGGGGGAAGAGGTATCAGAATCCATCAGCTCCAGCACCTGGTGCAGCCGGCGTCGAGCCTCCCGGAAGTCGGTCTCGGCCATGGCGTGGACAGCCCCCTCCATCGCCGCCGCACACGCCAGCCGTGGCTCGCCTGCTTCGATCCAGTGGTCGACACGGGCGTCGAAGGACAGGTTGAGTCGTTCGGCGGCAAAGCGGTTCAGCCGCCGCCAGGTGCGTGGTCGCATCCACGCTGAGATCGCCTCGCGCAGCGGCCGCGCCGGGAGATCGTACCTACCGCTACCGTCGACAGAGAGGACCCCACGCTCCTCGAGCGTGGCGACGATGCCCTCGATGTGGGCGCGGACGTCGTCCTCGGCCGCCACCGTCGACTCGTCACTGGCGAGCAGCGCCAGCATGGCCGTGATACTGATCGGGCTGTTGGCGACCGCAACGATCTCGAGGACCGTCAGTTCTTCGCCGGACACCCCGTCGTGTACCTGCTCGAGCTGATGACGACCCAGGCCGTTCTCGACGCTCTCGCCGGGGTCCGGCGTCAGGTCCACGCCCTGCTTCGTTGTCGTCAGACGTCCCTGCGCCAGCCAGGAGGTGATCGTGTCGACCATCCTCCCGGCACGGTTGCCGGTGATCCGTCGGAGCTCTTCGGCCAGGGCGGGTGACGGCTCGCCAGAGACCAGCAGTGCGGTCAGTGCCCCGGCGTCGTCGTCGGCGAGTGTCGGCACGTCGAGACGCTGGACGAGCCCCTCATGGACCAGGGCGTCCAGCTCGATGTCGGCGGCCTTGTCCACACCGCTGCGATGAATCGCAGCGACCACACCAGGATGACCGGATGACGCATTCTGCTGCTGGGCGAGGACAGCGGTTCTCAGCTCGCCGCGCTCCCAGGTCTCGATCCCATCGACGGTGCTCACGACCGCGGGGGCGTCGTCGACGGGGGCGGCGTTCGCCGGAGAGGCTTGGTTGACGGAGTTGAGCGGCATCGAGGCGTCGAGGCGGCTCATGGCCTCGGCCAGCCAGCGTGAGCTACCGGCACGGGGTGGCCCACTGAGAACCAGGAAGCCACCCCCGTTCCCGCACATCATCGCCAACCGACTGGTCAGCGCCGATGTCTCGGGTTCGAGTCCGACGAACGCTATCTCCGGCTCCTGGGTGGAGTCGGCGCGAAGCAGCTGGAGATAGACGGCCTGGGTCGCGGCCGAGGGTCCGACCCCGAGGCTATCGACCAGCCGCGCCCTGCACTCCTGGTAGATCGAGAGTGCACGCTCCATCTCGCCCGCAGCGTGAAACGCCAGCATCGCGGCCCGGCACGCGCTCTCCGACGTCGGGTCGATCTCGAGCGCCATCTCGGCGAACGAGGTGGCGTCCCGCACCCAACGCAGCCCAGCAGCACTGGCTGCCGCGTCGATGAGCATGTCGAGCCGACGTTTGCGCAGCGCCTCGCGCTCGATACCGATCAGCCCGTCGCCGTCCGAGCCGTCGACGTCATGGATGTAGAGAGCTTCGGCTCGGTGCGCCACCACGACCGCGTCGACGTGCCGGCCTTCTGCGTGCAGCTGCCGACATTCGGCGGCCAGTGACTTGAACCGGTGCGCGTCCACCCAGACGTCGGTTAGGGCAAGCCCGTCCTGGCGGCGGGCGACGCAGTCCTGACGCAGCACCCGCCGGATCTGGGATGCGGCTGTGCGCAGGCTGGTGCGGGCGCGCTCAGGGTCTACGTCGCCCCACAGGGTCTCGATGAGAACGTCCACGGACACCCGTTGGCCGGCGAGCAGCGCAAGGATCCGCAGCAGTTCAACGGTCTTGCGTGTCCGCCATTCAGCGGGGTCGACCCATGAACCGTCCGCGCGCCGCACCCGAAAGGCTCCCAGGGTGCGGATCTCTACGAGTGCGTGGTCTTCATCGGTCAAGTTCGCCCCCCGGCGATGGTCGAGTCGCAGCTGCTTCCCGAGATGACAACAACGGCTTCTTGTGCTATTTGTACACTGTTTGGCCTGCCGGTAAGGCGACATTACGGAAGCCTGCAGAGCGTGAGGAACCCTTTACACACAGGCAAATCTCCTGGTCGTTCCCCTGGTCATCCGGTGGTCATCCGGTGCTCATCCGGTGGTCAGGGCGCGAGACGGATCCCGACCCTGAGCCGCCTGCGTCTAGACTGAGCGTGCTCGGGCACGGCGTGGTGCTCCGGCCGGTCTGCTCGGCGTCGGATGACGTCAAGACCGAGCCGTCGAGTCGCCAGCTACGCCACAGACCGGAGGCATCCATCCCGTGACCGAGATCCGCACCGCCGCACGACCCGTCGTGCTCATCGCCGAAGAGCTCAGCCCGGCCACCGTCGACGCGCTCGGACCCGATTTCGAGATCAGGTACTGCGACGGCGCTGACCGCGCGGACCTTCTCGCAGCCATCGGCGACGTCGACGCGATCCTCGTACGCAGCGCCACCAAGGTCGATGCCGAGGCGCTCGCCGCGGCGCGACGGCTCAAGGTCATCGCCCGGGCAGGAGTCGGACTCGACAACATCGACGTCAAGCAAGCCACCCAGTCCGGCGTCATGGTCGTCAATGCGCCGACCTCCAACATCGTGAGCGCAGCCGAGCTCGCCGTCGGCCTGCTGTTGTCGGCAGCCCGTCACATCGGTCCCGCCAGCGCCGCACTCCGACTCGGTGAGTGGAAACGCAGCAAGTACACCGGGGTTGAGCTCTATGAGAAGACCGTCGGCATCGTGGGGCTGGGTCGCATCGGTGTGCTCGTGGCCCAGCGGCTTTCGGCCTTCGGCATGAAAGTCATTGCGTACGATCCGTACGTGCAGGCCGGCCGCGCCGCTCAGCTCGGTGTACGGCTGGTCACGCTCGACGACCTCCTCGAGCAGGCTGACTTCATCTCGGTGCACCTGCCCAAGACGGCAGAAACGGTCGGACTGATCGGCGAGGAGCAGCTGGCCCGCTGCAAGCCGACCGCCATCATCGTGAACGCGGCGCGCGGCGGCATCGTCGACGAACACGCCTTGCATCTCGCCGTCAAGGACGGCCGCATCGCCGGTGCCGGCCTCGACGTCTTCGCCACCGAGCCATGCACCGACTCTCCGCTGTTCGAGTTCGAAAACGTCGTCGCGACACCGCACCTGGGCGCATCCACGGACGAGGCACAGGAGAAGGCCGGCATCGCCGTCGCACAGTCGGTGCGACTGGCGCTGAGTGGCGAGCTCGTCCCGGACGCCGTCAACGTCCAGGGTGGCGTGATCGCCGAGGACGTCCGGCCGGGCATCCCGTTGACCGAGAAGCTCGGCCGAATCTTCACGTCGCTGGCCGGCGAGGTCGCTCAGCAGCTCGACGTGGAGGTTCGCGGCGAGATCACGCAGTACGACGTGAAGGTGCTCGAGCTCGCAGCGCTCAAGGGAGTCTTCAGCGATGTCGTCGAGGAGACGGTGTCGTTCGTCAACGCACCACTGCTCGCCGCCGAGCGCGGACTGGCGGTCCGGCTTGTCACCGACTCCGAGAGCCCGGACCATCGCAACCTTGTCATGCTGCGCGGGACCTTGGCCGACGGCAGCCAGGTGTCCGTCTCCGGAACCCTCGTCGGGATTCACCATCGTGAGCGTCTCGTGGAGCTCAACGGGTACGACGTCGACCTCGAACCAACCGAGCACCTGGCCTTCTTCACTTACCAGGACCGGCCCGGCATGGTCGGCGCGGTCGGTCGCATCCTTGGTGATGCCGACATCAACATCGGCGGCATGCAGGTGGCCCGAGACCATCGTGGCGGACATGCCCTGGTGGCGTTGACCGTCGACAGCTCGATCCCGCCGGCCGTCCTCGACGAGATCGCCACCGAAGTACAGGCCGTCGTCGTGCGCGCCGTCGAGCTGTCCTGACGCGGATCAGGCGCGAGCGGCGATGAGGACCGCCGAGTCCGGTGCCACCATCACCTCGACGGTTGTGAAGCGCTCGTCGAGGAACCACTGCTGACGCATCGTGTCGACTCGTCCCTCGTACATCGGTGGCCACGTCTGACATGGGGTGAAGTCGTCGAGCACGACGAGACCACCGGGTCCCAGCAGGTCGGCGACGGCATCGATCCCTGACTGCTTGGCATCCCGGACGTCCAGGAACAGCAGGGAGAACGGCGCATGATCGAGCAGTGAACCCCAGTCGCCAGTGATGACCTCGACGCGCGGGTCGTCGGCGAACAGGTCGCTCACTGCCTCGGCGAGGCTGGGGTCGAGCTCCGCGGTGACGATGTTGCTGCCCTCTCGCGCACCACTGGACAGCCAGGCTGCACCCACCCCGCAACCCGTGCCGCACTCGCCAAGCTGTCCGGAGCGCCCTGCCGCCAGAGCCGCGAGCAGCCGACCGGTCTCGGAGCGGCTGGAGGTGACGAAGCCGCGTCGCCGTGACAGGTCGAGCGCCGCGGTCACGATGGGTGGAAGGTCGACAGGCGCGCTCACGATCTGAGTCTGTCACAGGCCCGTAGCCGGCAGATTCGTCGCAGAAACCGGTCTCAAATGACAAGACGATCGTCCAAAACGCTGTCGTACGACGAGATCCGTCCGTAGGCTGACCCCATCATGCGGTTTTACGTAGCCATCCTTACGAGCCGCGGCGGGGCCTCCTAGGCCAACTCCTCGCCGCGGAGTCGAGGCGTTGGCCGACCGCGTTGCCGAGGAACCGCATCATGCCGATCGCATTCGGTTTCCCGTTGAAGCCCGAGCATGTCGACGCGCTACCGCGCTCCAGCTCTGCATCATGACGCCGGTCGTCCAGCTTGGCCGCAGACAACGACCAGCACCTGACCCAGCTGACCCAGCTGACCCAGCTCACCGACTGACGAAGAAGAGTGAAGAGATGTACGACATGTACCCCGAGTGGGGTCCGACCCAGCACGACGACGACTACTCTGCGGCGAGCCCGGGCTACCCGGTCCAGGTCGCCGGGCGGCCGCAGCCGGTCCAGGAATCCATGGACCTGCGCGATCACGGCGGAGAGCGTCCTGACGACAACTAGCGCTGATCGCGCCGGGTCGCGGGCGCAACGGCCTAAGGTACGGGCATGAGCGCTGCCATCCGGCTCGCCGTCATCGGCGGCGACGGCATCGGACCTGAGGTGACCGCGGAGGCAGTCAAGATCCTCGACGGCGTTGCTGCGATCGAGGACCTGGCCGTCTCGCGGACCGAGTTCGCTCTCGGGGCCGAGCACTGGAAGTCCACCGGAGAGGTGCTGCCCGACGACGTCCTCGACGAGCTCCGGACGTACGACGCGATCCTGCTCGGCGCGGTCGGCGGTCGGCCCGGCGACACCGACCTGCCGGCCGGGCTGCTCGAGCGCGGGCTGCTCCTCCGGCTGCGCTTCGAGCTCGACCACTATGTCAACCTGCGTCCCGCGCGGACCTACCCGAACGTTCCGACGCCACTGGCCAGTCCCGGAGAGGTGGATTTCATCGTCGTCCGGGAGGGCACCGAGGGCCCTTACGTCGGCAACGGCGGGCGGCTGCGCGCCGGTACGTCGGCCGAGGTGGCGACCGAGGTCAGCCTCAACACGGCCTACGGTGTCGAGCGTGTGGTGCGTGACGCGTTCGCTCGTGCTCAGCGACGACCGCGACGGAAGCTGACCTGGGTGCACAAGACGAACGTGCTCGTGCATGCCGGCGGACTGTGGAGCCGCGTGGTCGACGAGGTGGCCGGAGACTTCCCTGACGTCGCCGTCGACTACCTGCACGTCGACGCCGCCACGATCATGCTGACGGTCGACCCCGGCAGGTTCGACGTCATCGTCACCGACAACCTCTTCGGCGACATCCTGACCGATCTTGCGGCGGCGGTGACCGGCGGCATCGGCCTGGCAGCCAGCGGCAACATCAACCCGGCCGGTACGGCACCGAGCATGTTCGAGCCGGTGCACGGATCGGCGCCGGACATCGCAGGTCAGCAGGTGGCAGATCCGACCGCCGCGATCCTCAGCACGGCGCTGTTGCTCGACCACCTCGGTCACAGCAAGGCGGCCGCGCGGGTCGAACAGGCTGTCCTCGACGACCTGACCGCACACGCAGGAGCCAAGCGCCGTACGCGCGAGGTCGGGGACGACATCGCCTCCCGCCTCGCACAGGGGTGAAGTACGTTTAGGCCATGACGTCGTCTCACATTGCGATTCAGCGATCGACCGCGCCCGTGGAGGCTGCGCGCCGCGACGAGATCCTCGAGAAGCCCGGTTTCGGCCTCCACTTCACTGACCACATGTTTGTGTGCGAGTGGACTCCTGACGCTGGTTGGCACAACGCGACGGTGAAGCCCTACGGACCGTTCAGCGTCGACCCGGCAAGCTCGGTGCTGCACTACGCTCAGGAGATCTTCGAGGGCACCAAGGCATACCGTCACGACGACGGCTCCGTATGGTCGTTCCGTCTGCACGCGAACGCCGAGCGTTTCCAACGCTCTGCGCACCGGCTGGCTCTGCCCGAGCTTCCCGTGGACGACTTCGTGGCCGCCGTCGAGGCTCTGGTGAGCACGGACGTCGCCTGGGTGCCGTCGGGGGGTGAGAAGTCGCTCTACATCCGGCCGTTCATGTTCGCCTCCGAGGTATTCCTGGGGGTCCGGCCGGCCAAGCACGTGACATTCGCGGTGATCGCGTCACCGGCCGGTCCGTACTTCTCCGGTGGCGTCAAGCCCGTCTCCATCTGGCTCAGCGAGGAGTTCAGCCGCGCCGCGCCCGGTGGTACGGGAGCAGCCAAGTGCGGCGGCAACTACGCCGCCAGCCTGCTCGCCCAGCAGGAGGCGATCGACAACGGCTGCGACCAGGTCGCCTTCCTCGACGCCGTCGAACATCGCACGGTCGAGGAGCTCGGCGGCATGAACCTCTTCTTCGTGTACGACGACGGGACGATGGCCACGCCGGAGCTGTCGGGCTCGATCCTCGAAGGTGTGACCCGGGCCTCGATCATCGACCTGGCCGACGAGCTCGGGCACAAGGTGGACGAGCGCAAGGTCACGATCGACGACTGGCGCGATGGGGTGGCCAGCGGGAGCATCACCGAGGTCTTCGCCTGCGGAACGGCTGCGGTCGTCACGCCGGTTGCCTCGCTGAAGTGGCGCGGAGGAGAGGTGTCCGCCCGGGGCGATGCCACCGTGGCCCAACAGCTCCGGACGCGCCTGCTCGACATCCAGTACGGCCGGGTCGAGGACGACCACGGCTGGATGCAGCGCATCGTCTGAGACCTACCCGTCTGGTCCTTGTCCGTTGGCTGAGACGGCGTATCCCCATGCGGGCGATGATGGTGCCAGACTGTCTGCATGGTTGGCGCGAGCTGGATTATCGGCCCCTAGCGCGACGGATCTCCCGCCGCGCTGACCTCTCGTTCCCACGGGGGGTCTTTTCGTTTTTCCGACCGCCTGAGGACACGGACATGGTTGCCGCCCCGAGCACCGACGCCGCATCGGATCTGCAGGTCTATGACACGACGCTGCGCGACGGGGCCCAGCAAGAGGGCCTGAACCTCTCCGTCGAGGACAAGCTGCACATCGCCCGCCACCTCGACGACCTCGGCGTGGGTTTCATCGAGGGCGGGTGGCCCGGGGCAAACCCCAAGGACACCGAGTTCTTCCGGCGCGCCGGTCAGGAACTGACGCTCACCACGTCGACACTCACCGCCTTCGGCGCGACGCGTCGGGTGGGACTGGAGGCCGCCGCTGACCCCCTGGTACGAGCATTGAGCGAGTCGGGTGCCTCCGTGGTGACCCTCGTGGCCAAGAGCCATGACCGCCATGTCGACCTCGCGCTGCGTACGACGCTCGAGGAGAACCTCGCGATGGTGCGCGACACCGTCGCCTTCCTTCGCGACGGCGGTCAACGGGTCTTCCTGGATGCTGAGCATTTCTTCGACGGCTACCGCGACAACCGCGCGTACGCGCTCGAGGTGCTGCTCGCCGCCGCCGAAGCAGGGGTGGAGGTTGTCGCCTTGTGCGACACCAACGGTGGCATGTTGCCGCCAGAGGTGGCCGACGTGGTCGGCGACGTCTTCGAGCAGGTCGGACAGCACGGCACGCGAATCGGCATTCATTGTCACAACGACACCGGCTGCGCCGTGGCCAACACCCTGTCTGCGGTGAGTGCAGGTGCGGCGCACGTGCAGGGCACGGTCAACGGCTACGGCGAGCGCACCGGCAACGCGGACCTGATCTCTGTCGTGGCCAACCTCGAGCTGAAGCTCGGACGTGCGGTGCTGCCCGAGGGTCGGTTGCGCGAGGCCAGCCGCATCGCGCACGCGGTCGCCGAGGTGACCAACGTGACGCCGGCCTCGCGCCAGCCGTACGTCGGCGTCTCGGCGTTCACGCACAAGGCCGGACTGCACGCCAGCGCCATCAAGGTCGACCCCGAGCTCTATCAGCATGCGGACCCGCACAGCGTCGGCAACGACATGCGGTTGCTCGTCTCAGAGATGGCGGGCCGCGCCTCGATCGAGCTCAAAGGCCGTGAGCTCGGCTTCGACCTCACGGCCGAGCCGGACCTGGTCACGCGCATCACCGACCGGGTCAAGGTGATGGAGGCGACCGGTCACACCTTCGAGGCCGCCGACGCGTCATTCGAGCTGCTGCTGGTCGAGGAGGTCGAAGGGGTTCGACCGTCGTACTTCGAGGTCGAGTCGTGGCGGGTCATCACCGAGTCTTCACCCGCCGACGAAGCCGTCTCCGAGGCCACCGTGAAGCTGCGTGCCGGTGGTGAGCGGATCGTTGTGACGGGGGAGGGGAATGGCCCGGTCAACGCTCTCGACGAGGCGCTGCGCCGGGCCATCGGTCAGGCCTTCCCCGAGGTGTCCAAGCTCGAGCTGATCGACTACAAGGTGCGGATCCTGGACCAGGGGCACGGTACCGACGCCGTCATCCGGGTCTTGATCGAGACTGCGGACGACACGGGCTCGTGGGTCACGGTGGGCGTCGGCCACAACATCGTCGAGGCGTCGTGGCGCGCCCTGGTGGATTCGGTGACGTACGGACTGCGCCGGGCCGGTGTGGCCAGCTGACCCCTGAGGTCAGTGACGTGCTGGGTCTCCGAAGGGTGGTGGACCGACGATGACGATCGCGCCGGTCTCTTCCGCGACCTGCGCGATGCGTTTGAAGTCGACGACCCGCTCGGCAGTCTCGGCTGGGTCGCTGGCGTTCATGTAGAACGCCTCTCCGTGGCCGGGGGTCTGGATGGCCAGCATGCGCGCGGTCGGTGACGTCACGATGAAGGCGTGGGGAACGTTCCTGGGGATCACCGCGATGCCGCCGGCACCGAGGACGGTCTCTTCTCCGGAGATGTTGAGCTTGATCTCGCCCTCGAGCATGTAGAACGTCTCGTCGGCATCGGGGTGGAAGTGCATGGGGGTGACCTTCCCGCCCTCGAGCTGATCCTCGAACATCAGCATGGCCCCGTCCGTGTCTGCACAGGTCGCCTTCCAGGTGAAGACGCCGCCGCCGGCGAACCAGCGCTGCTCTCCCTCACCGGGTTGACGGATGGCGGCGGTGCGGGTGGGAGTGGGGACCGTGCTTGGCATCGGGGCTCCTCGAGGTTTGTGGGACTTGAGTCCCATAACGAAACTACGGTACCATGATCAGTGTGTCAATGGCATACGAGAAGGTCGGTCGCACCCGCCAGAAACAGCGCACCCGTGACGCCCTGCTGGCGGCGACCCGGCACCTCATCGAGCAGGGCGAGACCGCGCCCACGGTCGAGCAAGCCGCGGCCTACGCCTCGGTTTCGCGCACCACCGCCTACCGCTACTTCTCGAGCCAGCAGGCGCTGCTGGTGGCCGCGCACCCGGAGATCACGACGTCGACGCTCCTGTCTGACATCGCGTCCCACGAGAGCGATCCCGAGGCCAGGTTCGCCGCCGCCGTCCGTGTCTTCGTCGACATGGTTCTGGACACGGAGCCGCAGCTGCGTGCCATGTTGCGTGTCTCACTGGAGCCGGGCTCGAAAGAGTTGACGCTGCGGCAAGGCCGAGCGATCGGCTGGTTCGAGGACGCGATGGAGGGCTTGCCGCTATCGGCTCCTGAGCGACGGCGGCTGGCGCATGCGGTCCGCAGCGCCGCGGGCATCGAGTCGCTTGTCTGGCTCACCGACATCGGTGGCCTGTCCCGTCCAGAGGCGGCTGCGACGATGCGGTGGTCTGCGGCTGCGCTGCTCCGGGCCGCTTTGACCGACGGTCCACCACCCGCCGGTTGACGGTGGACGTCGGTGCCCGGAGTGGCAGGGTGAGCACCGCCGACGAGGAGGACTGATGGCGTGAGTGCGCTCAGTGATCTGATAGACCAGCAGCCAGACGATGAGCGTGCTGCCGCCTACGCCGCGTTGGCGGAATCCGCCATCCGGGCCTTCGACGTGACCGCCGAGGATGTGCACGTCCTCGGACACAACTCAGGTGCCGCCTACCGGGTTGAGACCGCCGACGCGAGACGTCTCCTGCTGAAGATTCACGCTCCGCGGGGCGACAGTGAAGGCTTGTCCGCGAACGCCATTCTCGGTGGGCTCCAGTGGCTCGCCACGATGGCAGAACTTATGGACGTACCCGTGCAGGCACCCCTACCCGACCCCAGCGGCGCCTTCCTGCCCACCGTGCACTATCGCGGCTTGTCGCTCCC
>JANLYC010000459.1:0-2626 GCA_031365435.1 Nocardioidaceae bacterium | reverse complement strand
CGCGGTCGAGGAGGCCGACGGCGCCGTCGGCGCCCTGGTCAACAACGCCGGCTACAGTCAGAGCGGCGCTCTTGAGACCGTGTCGATGGACGACCTGCGGCGCCAGTTCGAGACCAACGTGTTCGGGCTCGTACGGATGTGCCAGCTCGTGCTGCCCGGAATGCGTCGGGCCGGGCACGGGCGCATCGTCAACATGAGCTC
This sequence comes from Nocardioidaceae bacterium, assembly GCA_031365435.1. Classification (GTDB taxonomy): domain Bacteria; phylum Actinomycetota; class Actinomycetes; order Propionibacteriales; family Nocardioidaceae; genus JANLYC01. Next base: position 2,425 of record JANLYC010000459.1, on the reverse strand, counting down.
GATGGGCGGGCGGCTGACGTTCCCGGGCGGCGGTGCCTACCACGCTACGAAGTACGCCGTGGAGGCGATCTCGGACGTGCTGCGGTTCGAGGTCAGAGACTTCGGCGTCGACGTCTCGATCATCGAACCGGGGCTGATCCGCACGAACTTCGCCGAGACGGCTGTGGGCTCCGTGGCCACCCTGGACGAGGGACCTTACTCCGCGTTCAACGCCGCCGTGTCGGCGAGCACGGCCGGCGCCTACGAAGGCGCCATCGGCAAGCTGGGTGGCGGCCCCGAGGCCGTCGCCAAGGCGGTCGAAAAGGCCTTGACCGCGCGGCGGCCCCGGACCCGTTACCCCGTCACCGCCTCGGCCCGGCTGTTCATGGGCCAGCGCGCCCTGCTGCCCGACCGGGTCTGGGACGCGGTGATCGGCTCATCGTTCCCGCGTCCCTCTTGACCGGAATACGGGTCGGGATCTCGGGCTGGGTCTACCCGGCCTGGCGAGGCACGTTCTACCCGAAGGGCCTTGCGCAGAGGGCCGAGCTCGGCTACGCCGCCGACCACCTCACGTCCATCGAGATCAACGGCACGTTCTACGCGCTGCAGCGGCCGAAGAGCTTCCAGCACTGGCACGACGAGACCCCCGACGACTTCGTGTTCGCGGTCAAGGGTGGTCGCTTCATCACCCATCTCAAGAAGCTGGCCGATCCCGAGGCACCGCTCGCCAACTTCTTCGCCTCAGGCGTGCTGGCGCTCGGCCGCAAGCTCGGACCCGTGCTGTGGCAGCTGCCGCCGACCCTCGGGTATGACGAGGAGCGGCTGGTCCACTTCTTTGAGACGCTGCCTCGCACGACCGAGTCCGCCGCCGCGTTGGCCGCCCACCACGACGACCGGCTCAGCGAGGACCGCGTCCTGACGACGACCTCGGTCGACCAGCCCATCCGGCACGCGCTCGAAGTCCGGCACAAGAGCTTCGTGACCGGGCGGGCCGCCGACGTGCTCCGCGCGCATGACGTGGCGGCGGTGGTGGCCGACACGGCCGGGCGCTGGCCGATGCTCGACGCGGTGACGTCGGACTTCGTCTACGTCCGGCTGCACGGGGCCGACGAGCTCTACGTCAGCGGCTACACCGACGACGCGCTCGACGCGTGGGCCGAGCGTGTTCGCCGCTGGCGCGACAGCGGGCTCGACACCTACGTCTACTTCGACAACGACGCGAAGGTGCGAGCGCCATACGACGCGATGGCCCTGATGGCGCGTCTCACCTGACCGTCGGTGCACCTGACGGGATCACGCACCGAGCGAGAAGGCGACGACGAACCCCAGGGCTGTCGCCAGACCGACCCACCAGCCCCCTTCTCGGTAGGCCTCCGGGATCAACGAGTCCGTCAACACCGCGATGGTGGCACCGCCGGCGACACCCTGGGTCACCGCGATGGCGTTGGCCGAGACGACGTCAGCCGCGGCGTTCCCCAGCACGGTGACGACGACGAGGACCGCGGCCGTGACCAGCCACATCAGCAACACCGTGCGGTGGGGCAGCTTGTGCTGGCCACGCATCTGCGCCGCCCCGCTGATCGCCTCGGGCAGATTGCCGATCGCAACCGCCACGAGCAGCACGACCCCGCCCGTGCTGGTGAGCGAGACTCCGAGCGCGGTGTTCTCCGGGACCCCGTCGAGCACGGTTCCGAACATCAGCGCCCAGCCCAGTGACGCGGGCCCGAGCCGCTGCTCGATGAGCTTGTCTGCCCCCACGTAGACGCCGGCCCCGGCCAGCAGGGCGAGCGCCGCGACCGACCCGCCGAGCTCGTCGAACGCCGGCTGGAACAGCTCGGACGAGACGGCTGCGATCATCGTTCCCGCACCGAACGCCATCAGGGCGGCCAGGACCGGTCGGGGCAGCTTCCAGCGCAGCCCGATCGTCGCTCCGACGACAAGCGGCAATGCCGTCCCCACGCCATACAGCGCTGCCCTCAGCATGCGTCGGCTCTCACACGAACTGTGGAAAGGTCGGGGGTGGGAGCGCTCCCCCGGCTGCGTCCCGGGCCTGCTCGTAGCCGTGGCCGATGGTCAGCAGGGTTGCCTCGCTGTGCCCGGTCCCCCAGAACGAGACACCGACCGGGAGGCCGTGCGCAAGGCCGGCCGGGACCGTGAGGATCGGGTACCCGGCCATGGCGGCAGGCTGCGTGCACGAACCGTGGTGGTGCTCCTCGTTGACGAGGTCGATCGGGATGGCGGGCGCGTACGCAGGTGTGACGAAGGCATCCAGCCCGTGTGCGCGCAGCACCGCGTCGATCCCGTCGTCGCGGCCGGCCCGCAGACACCTGGCCCTGGCCTCGGCGTACTCCGAGGAGTCCGGCCCCGGCGCCTCGAGCGCCTGCTCGAGGAAGGACTGTCCGAACCACGTCAGCTCGGTGTCGGCGTGCTCGCGGTTGAAGGCGAC
>JANLYC010000346.1:0-4364 GCA_031365435.1 Nocardioidaceae bacterium | reverse complement strand
GGTGGTCGCGGCCTTGACCAGGCGATTCGGCGACCTCGACGTCGCGGAGGAGGCAACAGCCGAGGCGTACGCCACCGCCGTCGAGCGGTGGCCCACCGACGGCGTACCCCCCAACCCCGGCGGGTGGCTGACGATCACCGCAAACCGCAAGGCCATCGACCGGATCCGGCGTGAGCGCAAACGCGACGACAAGCACAGGGCGGCTCAGATGTTGTACGACGAAGACCCACCCGAGCCCGCCGGCGCCATCGACGACGACCGTCTGCGGCTGATCTTCACCTGCTGCCACCCAGCACTCGCGGTGGAGGCACGGGTGGCCCTGACGCTCCGCCTGGTCGGCGGTCTGACCGTCCCCGAGATCGCCCGTGCCTTCCTGGTGCAAGAGACCACCATCGGGCAGCGAATCACCCGAGCCAAGGCCAAGATCAAGACGGCGAATATCCCCTACCGGGTGCCGTCTGAAGAGGATCTCCCCGCACGCGTCTCCGGCGTGCTGGCCGTCCTCTTCCTCGTCTTCAACGAGGGTTACCTGGCGACCGGTCCCGACTCCGATCCGGTGCGCCACGACCTGACCGCCGAAGCGATCCGCCTCACCCGCCTGATTCGTGCGCTGCTGCCGGACGACGGTGAGGTGGCGGGCCTGCTGGCGCTGATGCTCCTCACCGAGGCCCGACGCACCGCACGGGTCTCGGCGCGCGGCGAACTGGTCACGCTCGACGAGCAGAACCGTGGGGCCTGGGACGCAACACTGGTCGCCGAGGGTCATCGGCTGGTGCGGGAGCGCCTGGCCACCGGACTGGCTCCCGGGCGCTACCAGATCCTGGCAGCGATCAACGCCGTGCACACCTCGGCTCGCGACGTACGCGATACCGACTGGTCGCAGGTCGTGGCCCTCTACGACCAGCTCGTGCGCATCGACCCCTCGCCGATCATCGTCCTCAACCGGGCCGTCGCGGTCGCCGAGCTCGACGGCCCCCAGGTCGCGCTGGCCGTCGTTGACGGTCTCGAGGACGCGCTGGCCGGATATCACGCCTTCCACGCCACCCGCGCCGACCTGCTGCGCCGCCTCGGCTGCAGTCAGAAGTCGCGCGCGGCGTACGACAAAGCAATCGAGCTCGCGGGCAACACCGCCGAGACGGCATACCTGACTCGCCGCCGAGACCAGCTCGGATCGTGCCCGTAGCAACCGGTGACGTTCCTCGGACTCGTCCAGCCCGGGACGCTCCGTCGGTGGTCTCTCCCGGCGCGGCGCTATGACGCACTTACGCGGTGATGACTGACCCAGATCGCGATGTCGGGGACGTCCAGGCTTCCGGCTGCGGCCGCAAGCATGAGGGCCTCGGCCTCGTCGACGGTGTAGGCGAGATCGCGTCCATTGAGGATGCAGAAAACCCTCTTCGCGGCCCAGGCCAGGCGCTGGTTCCCGTCAACGAGGGCGTGGTTCCGGACGAGCGAATGCAGCAGCGCGGCCGTCTTGTCCTCGAACGTGGGGTAGGCGTCCTTCCCGAACACAGTCACCCGAGGTCGTCCGGCTGCCGCGGCCAGGAGACCCGCATCTCTCACGGTCACCTCGTCCAGCGGGCCGGCAGCGATCTCGAGAAGGTCTTCTACGGTCAGGTGGTCGACGTTTGCGTCGTTCACTTCGCCAGGCGCTCGAGAAGCTCGCTGTCCTCGTCGCGCACGCGCTCGATTGCGGTGCGGAGACGCTGGGGACGCTCAGACACGTACTGGGCGATCGCGGTCCGAGCCACCTCTTGCATGGATCGGCCCTCCTCCTCCGCCTTGGCGCGCAGGGCCTCGTTTTCGGCTTCGCTGAGCCGCAAGTTCATCGCCATCACCTGACGGTACCAGCGCGGTACCAGGTCACGCTGCGGCGCTCGAAGTCGCCATCACTACCAACCGAAGGGGGTGTTCAGGCTGCCGCCGTCACGCGCTCGGAGTGGGGGCGACCCGCCGAGCCGTGGCCGTGGAGGGTACGTACGGGCTTGTCTCAGAGCCGGCAGCCGCCTCGGCCGGGCAGCGACCCTGGGCGCGCCCGCAGGCAGTGAAGTCGCAGGTGCGGCACCACCAGGCGGCCACCGGTTTGCCGCGACGCCGCTGCTCCATCCGTGCGGCCACCCGCGTCTCTACCAGCGTGGTCAGGAACGTCTCCAGGGTCGCTGCCTCGCTGGTGTCGAGTGGCGCGATGCTCTGGCGTATGACCGCATCTCGGGCGGCCCTGGCGGCGGCAGCTCGGCGCCGGCCTGCGGCGGTCAACCGGATCTCGACCCGCCGCCGGTCCTCCCCCGGACGGCGCTCGGCAAGTCCCTTCGCTGCCATCTGAGACACCAGCCGCACCGCTCCGGAGTGGGTCACACCAAGGACGTCCGCCAACCGGCCGACGTGGGCGTCCCCGAGAAACTCATCGAGCGCCAGGAGCGCAACGGCCGCGCCGCCGGACAGCCCGGACGCGTTCTCCAGCGCCGTCGTCGACTCCTGGGCCAGGTTCAGGGACCACGCCGCCAGGAGATTCTCCAATCGGAGGTTTGGAGAGGCATCCATGTGGATATTGTATGAGTGAGTCATACAAATACCAAGGAGATGAGCAACATGGCCGGAATGATCGCCACCGCTACCACCGACATCGAGGCGACGCCCAGGCAGGTGTGGGAGGGCCTCACCGAGCCGGACCAGATCGCGGTCTGGATGCAGGGCTCGCAGGTGAGCACCACATGGGAGGTCGGCAGTCCGATCACCTGGGACGGTGAGTACGACGGCCGCCCTTACCAGGACAAGGGCGAAGTGCTCACCCACGACGAGCCGCACGTCCTCTCGGTGACCCACTACAGCCCGATGATGGGCGAGCCCGATGCACCGGAGAACTATCACACGCTGGTCTACACGCTCACCCCCGACGGCGACGGCACCCACCTCGAACTCACCCAGGACGGCTGCTCCGATCAGAAGCAGGCCGACCAGTTCAGCCAGAACTGGCAGCAGATGCTCGACGGTCTCAAAGCGCACCTTGAGGGCTGATCCGGCTCGGGTGTGACGTCCCTTCGAGGTCGCAGGGGTCGCAGGCCATGCCCGCATCGGTACTCTCGCCCGGTGAACAAACGCGCACTCGTACGCCGTCCGGGACCCCGTCTCGCTGAGGGACTGGTCACCCACATCGAGCGTTCGCGCATCGACGTCGACCTGGCGCTCCAGCAGTGGGACGGCTACGTCGCCGCCTTGCGCGAGGAGGGCTGGGAGACGATCGAGGTCGCACCCGCCGATGGCTGTCCGGATGCGGTCTACGTCGAGGACACGGTCGTCGTCTATGGCGACCTGGCGGTCATCTCACGTCCCGGCGCCGACGAGCGCAAGCCCGAGACGGCCGCTGTCGAGACCACGCTGCGTGAGCTGGGTTACCGCGTCGCTCGCATCGAGGAGCCCGGGACTCTCGACGGCGGCGACGTGCTCAAACACGACGGCACTGTCTGGGTCGGCCTTGGCGGGCGCACCAACCGATCCGGCCTCGAACAGCTCGCGTCAGCCCTGGAGAAGTTCGGTGCGCAGGTGGTCGGCGTACCGCTCACGAAGGTGCTGCACCTGAAGTCAGCTGTCACCGCGCTGCCCGACGGCACTGTTGTCGGCTACCGACCGCTGGTCGATGATCCGGACACCTGGCAGGCCCTGCTCGAGGTCCCGGAGGAACAGGGATCGCACGTGGTCGTGCTCGACGACCACAGCGTGCTGATGTCTACGAGCGCGCCGCGATCGGCAGCTCTGTTCGCCGATCGGGGGTTGCGGGTGGTGGCGGTCGAACTGACGGAGTACGAGAAGCTCGAGGGCTGTGTCACGTGCCTGTCGGTGCGGCTGCGGGACTGAGCGGTCTCCAGCGTCGCGGCCGGGGTTCATCGGCCGTGGCAAGGTAGCGCCATGGAACATGTATGTGGCATCGGTGGCTACTTCCTGCGGGCCGCCGACCCAGCGGGCCTGAGCGGTTGGTACCGAGATTGCCTGGGCATCGACATCGACGAGAACGGCCTGTGGCGTCAGGGCGACGGGCCGACGGTGTTCGCGACGTTCGAGTCAGAGACCGACTACTTCGGGTCCCGCGTCCAGCAGACCATGCTCAACTTCCGGGTCCGCGACCTGGAGGCGATGCTCGTCCAGTTGCGCTCCCAAGGAGCAGACGTCGCCACCGAGACGCAAGACATGGAAGGTGTCGGTCGCTTCGGCTGGGTCACGGATCCTGAGGGCAACCGGATCGAGCTGTGGCAACCCGCGTGACGCGATCTGACGAGGGAAAGCGCGGATTGGCCGATCCTGCACCATCGCGGATGCTCCCTGCACTGTCGACCGATCGCCTCCAGCTACGACCGGTCGGCCCCTCTCAT
>JANLYC010000326.1:0-7752 GCA_031365435.1 Nocardioidaceae bacterium | reverse complement strand
CACGAGCTTGTGCGCGTGCGGAGCAACGCCGTTCGTTGCCTGGGCGTCGTGGGCGACACTGAGCACGTGTCGGTGGTCCAAGCGGCCCTCGACGACGAGGACCCGGCTGCACGACGGGCCGCTGCCCGGGCGCTGCGCCTCCTGGTCAGCAGGCTCGACCTCGACCTCCCCGACCTCGACCTCCCCGGCCCCGACTGATCCGAGCCGGGTGGCGAGCTCTGCCCGAAGCAGGACACCTGCTTGGGCGACAGGTGCCAGCGTGCCCGGTCGGCACGATGCCTAGGGTGGGACACAGGACCTGCGTGGGCGGATCCGCACCCGGAGAAGAGAGCGAGGCAGCGTGCGCGTACTGGTTGCGCTGGGCGGGAACGCCATGACCGGCCCCGACGGGAGCGCCCGGGTCGAGGACCAGATCGCCGCTGCCGAGACTGCGATGGAGGCGGTCGCCGACCTGGTCGCGTCCGGCGTCGAGGTCGTCATCACGCACGGCAACGGGCCTCAGGTCGGCAACCTGCTGGTCAAGAACGAGCTCTCCGCGGGCGTCGTCCCCCCGGTGCCGCTGGACTGGTGTGGTGCACAGACCCAGGCGACGCTCGGGTTCATCCTGATGAACGCGCTCGAGCCGGCACTGACAGCCCGCGGCGCGAAGCGGCCGGTGGCGGCGATCGTCACGCGCACCCTCGTCGACCCCGGTGACCCGGGATTCCAGCATCCGAGCAAGCCGATCGGTCGCTACCTCCCCAGAGAGGAGGCAGCCGTGCTGATCGACCACGGCCAGAGCTTCGAGGACCGTGGGGTCCGCGGCTGGCGTCGAGTCGTTGCGTCCCCGGAGCCGTTGGAGATCCTCGACGCAGGTGTGGTGTCCACGCTTGCCGACGCCGGGTACGTCGTCATCGCCAACGGTGGCGGCGGCATCCCGGTGGTGCGCGATCCGGACGGGCGACTACGCGGAGTGGAAGCCGTCATCGACAAGGACCTGGGTGCTGCCGTGCTCGCTCATGCCGTCCAAGCCGACCGACTGGTCATCGCCACCGACGTCGACCACGCCATCCTGGACTACGGCACCGACCACGCCCGCCCGATCGAGCAGGTCGACGTGGCCACCATGCGTGGCCATGCCGCTGCGGGGCAGTTCGCCAGCGGCTCGATGGGGCCCAAGGTCGACGCCATCTGTCGCTTCGTCGAGGCCTCGGGACAGATCGGTGTCATCACCAGCCTGACGAACATCGACGCCGGGGTCCGCGGCGCGGCGGGCACGATCGTCGTACCCCGGGGCCATGCGTCGACCAGACCGCCTGCACCCCACGAAGAGAGAGAGTGACGTCATGCCGGAGCCGATCGAGGTCCGCAAGGTCCCCATCCAGCACGTCTCGGACGCGAGCGGTCTGTCCGACCTGATCGATGCAGGCATCATCGAAGCCGACCGGGTCATCGCAGTGATCGGCAAGACCGAGGGCAACGGTGGGGTCAACGACTACACGAGGATCATCGCCGACAGGGCGTTCCGTGAGGTGCTGGTCGAGAAGGGCAGCCGTACGGCGGATGAGGCCAAGGAGGTGCCCATCGTCTGGTCCGGAGGGACTGACGGTGTCATCAGCCCGCACGCCACCATCTTTGCGACGCTGCCGGCCGAACAGGCAGCGCCCACCGACGAGCCCCGGCTCACGGTCGGGTTCGCGATGAGCGAGCGGCTCTACCCGGAGGACATCGGTCGGACCGCCATGGTCAGCAAGGTGGCGGCCGCGGTCACGGTCGCCATGGAGCGAGCCGGCATCGCCGACCCAGCCGACGTGCACTACGTCCAGACCAAGACACCGCTGCTCACGATCCACACCATCCGAGACGCCAAAGCCCGGGGCAAGACGGTCTGGACCGAGGAGACCCATCTGTCGATGGATCTGTCCAACGGCTGCACGGCGCTCGGTGTCGCGGTCGCGCTCGACGAGATCGAGATGCCGACCGACGCCGACGTCATGCACGACCGGTCCCTGTACTCCGCGGTGGCGTCGTGCTCCTCCGGGGTCGAGCTCGACCAGGCCCAGGTCGTCGTCGTCGGCAACGCGCGAGGTGTGGGCGGCCGTTACCGCGTGGGTCACTCCGTGATGACCGACGCGCTCGACCAGGACGGGATCTGGGCGGCGATCAAGGACGCCGGTCTCGACCTCCCCGACCGGCCTCATCCGAGCGACATCGACGGCAGGCTCGTCAACGTGTTCCTCAAGTGCGAGGTCTCCCAGGACGGCAACGTGCACGGCCGCCGCAACGCCATGCTCGACGACTCCGACGTGCACTGGCACCGCCAGATCAAGGCGTGCGTCGGGGGAGTGGCGGCCGCGGTGACGGGTGATCCTGCTGTCTTCGTGTCCGTGTCGGCAGCCCACCAGGGTCCCGACGGTGGCGGTCCGGTGGCGGCCATCGTCGACCTGGGCGACGATCCGACCGGCTATCGACCCTGACATGTCGCCACTGGCTCGGGGCGTCCTGACGACCGTGGCCGATCGGGGGACTGAAGGTCTGTTTTGCACCGCGGTGGGTGGTTGACGGCATACCCTCCAGGGGTGAACGACGGTGCGGGCGTGTTCCGCTACGAGTACGTCCAGAACGTGGACGAGGTCGTGCGCACTGCCCTGTGGCTGCGGCGCGGCCTGTTCTACCTCGCCGGTGGAGTCGCGCTGTGCGGCCTGCTCGCGGTCGGGTCGGGCCTGGCCAGCCGGTCGTGGTGGTTGGTGCTGTTCGGGCTGCTGTTGATGGTCGAGGTGCCGCTGCTGATCGCTGTCCAGGTACGGCGGTTCCGCCGCAACTACGCGGCCAACCAAGGGCTGCACCGGGTCATCACGTTCTCTCCCGACGGCATCGTGTCCCAGGGACTGGTCGCCGTCTCGTTCGGCTGGGAGTACTTCACCGCCTGGTCGCTGCGACGTAACGCGCTGATCTTCGTTCGACAGGTCGACCGGCGTCGGCGGCTGCACTTCCTGGTCGTCCCGATCGATGCCGTCCCTGACGACGAGTGGCAGCAGCTGACGACGACCCTCTTCGAACGGCTGGGACCTCCCCGGAAGCCGGACTCGGTCCGCCGTCCATCTCTGACACACTCCCAGGGCTGAAAAACCTGATGTAGCGCCGCCGGTTGGTCCCTAGGGTTCAGTGCATGATTCCCGACATCACGTGGCGACCAGTGACGCGCGACCACATCCCCGCGTGGAACCAGCTGCTCGCCAGGGCCGAAGCGGTGGACCGGACGGGTGAGCACTACAACGAGGCCGACCTGGCCGAGGAGCTTGCCGACCCGGCGACCGAGCCCGCCAACCGGGTCGGCGGCTGGGTCGCCGACACGATGGTCGCGTTCGCTGGCCTCATGCCGCGCGAGTCAGTGACCGACCATTGGCGCATCCATGCCGAGGGCGCGGTCGATCCGAGCCATCGAGGACTCGGTCTTGGCCGGCAGGGGATCGAGTGGGCCAGGAGCCGCACCCTGCAGCTGCAGGAGGAGCGCCACCCGACTCTCGAGGCACGGTTGCAGGTGACGGCGTTCCTGGACCGGTCCGACCAGGTCGAGCTGCTCGACGAGTCCGGCTTCACCGCCGTCAACTGGTCGGCCGTGATGCGTGCACACCTCGCCGATGACGCCGCGGTCCAGCACGAGGACGTGAGCTGGCCGGAGGGTCATCACCTGCGAACGTACGACCGGAGCATCAGCGCGGCCACCCTGGCTGCCCACAACGCGGCGTTCCTCGACCACTGGGGCTCAGTCCCGTGGACGCCGGCGATGTGGGAGCAGTGGGTCGATGGGACCCGCAACTCCCGGTTCGACCTGTCGTGGGCGCTCGTCCCGGACGACCGGCCCGGGCACGTGGTCGGCTACGTGCTGACCAGCGAGTTCGATGCATACGAGCAGGTGACCGGCCGTCGGGAGGCCTACCTGGCCAAGATCGGTGTACGTCGGGAGATGCGGGGACGTGGCATCGCGTCAGGACTGCTTCGCCACGCCCTGCGGGCCTACCGCGACGCCGGCTTCCACGAGTCGTCACTGGACGTCGACACGAACAACCCCACCGGGGCGTTCGGCTTGTATGAACGACACGGGTACCGGGTCGAGACACGGACAGCGACCTACGAGCTGAGGCTGGCCGGACGGTGAGGGTCAGTCGTTCCTGAGCCTCAGGTCGGCGCGGGCGCGGGTGCCGTCGGCCGCAAAGTAGGTGGCCTCCAGGTCCGTCCAGGCGAGCCAGTGCGGGAGCACCTGCTCGCCGTCGCGCGCCAGTCCGCGCCGAAGCCGCTCGTCCGGGTCGGCCTCGAGCCAGACGAGCAAACTGGTGTATGCCGTGAGGGGCCTCGCCCCGGAGCCGCAGCCCTCCAGCACCAGGACCTGCGGCGGTTCGAAGGTCTCCCATGCGCCGAAGCGCCGGGTAGCCCAGTCGTAGCGCTGCCACCGGGCGGGTTCGCCGGTCGCGAGCGGTGCGAGGACCTGCTGCTCGACCCGCGACGCCAGCGTCTCGTCGAGACCGGTCCAGCCGTCATACAGGTCATCCATGTGCAGGACCACGGAGCCGACGGAGCGGGCGACGAGCGCGGCGCTGACCGCTGCGGCCAGCGTGGTCTTGCCCGACCCGGCAGGCCCGTCGATGGCGAGCAGCCGGGTCGATCCGCATCGAGGAGCGCAGTCGAGCAGGGTCGTCGCGATGCGGATGGGCGCGTCTGCGAGGTCGTCCTGGCCTCCAACGCGCGAGGTCACCAAGGCAGATCTCCAGTTCCCTAGGCGCGGTTGCCTTGTTGACTATCCATCCGGCTTGTTCACTAGGCAAACGGGGGGCTCTGGAGGCAGTGGGGGAGCGGGGCGAAGCGGTAGGTTTTTTGGGTGGAAAGGTCGCTGCCGGATCCGGGGTTCGCGGGGGACGACGGCGCCGGGGATGAGGAGCTCGATGCGGCCCTGCGTGTCTACAGCGTCGACGGCCGCAACTCACCGGTCCTGGTCGCGCTGTCCCGGGCGCGGCTGCTCGTCCCGGTTGTCGCCCTCCTCGGCGAGACCGAGGCGGACGAGGCCGGCCTGACCCACGACAAGACTGCAGACATCGCGACCGTCCTCATGCGCGGACGCGACGGTCGAACCGCTCTGCTGGCGTTCACCAGCCTGGCAGCGCTGACGACGTGGAACCCGCAGGCGCGACCCGTTCCCGTCGCCATCCGTGATGCGGCCGGTTCGGCGCTGCAGGAGGGCGCGGCCGCGCTGGTGATCGATGTGGCAGGACCTACGATGTTCGTGGTCGAGACTCCCGAGCTGCAGCAGCTCGCGCAGGGCCATCGGCTGGCGGCCACGCCACACGGGCTTGCGTGGGTCAGAGGCGGCTAAGGGTGCTGTGATCGCGATGTGACGAGCGGACATACCGGCTGCTAGTCTTGCTTCCGACCATTCTGTTGTCGGCTGTCTGCAGCCGTCTGATGCTGGGAATCGTCAGACCGCGGTCCGACGTTATGACAGATGCACAAGCGGAGGCCACCTCCCACCCGCAGCGACCACTTGGTCGTCGGGTTCCGGTCGCGAGAAGCAGTTGAGCGGGCTGAGCGGGCAGATCACGCACAGCACACCGGCGGTGGATCGCACAGTGCCGCTCCGGCGGCCAGGATGTGGCTTTCGTGCGTAGGCACGGAGGCCTTTTTGTTTGTCTGCTCCGCAGGAGCGGGCAACCGATGAAGCCAAACGGGTCAGGACCACTGAACCAACAACAGGAGGACCCATCAGCACGGAGTTGCGCGTCAACGACCGTATCCGCGTTCCCGAAGTACGTCTGGTCGGGCCGAACGGCGAGCAGGTCGGCATCGTTCGCATCGACGACGCCTTGCGCCTGGCGCAGGAGTCGGACCTCGACCTCGTCGAGGTGGCACCGACGGCACGCCCGCCGGTATGCAAGCTCATGGACTACGGGAAGTTCAAGTACGAGAACGCCCAGAAGGCACGCGAGACACGGCGCAACCAGACCAACACGGTCATCAAGGAAATGAAGCTTCGCCCCAAGATCGATGCTCACGACTACGAGACCAAGAAGGGTCACGTCGTGCGCTTCCTCAAACAGGGCGACAAGGTCAAGATCACGATCATGTTCCGTGGACGCGAGCAGCACCGGCCCGAGCTCGGGTACCGATTGCTCCAGCGCCTGGCCGGCGATGTCGAGGAGCTCGGTTTCGTCGAGTCCTCGCCCAAGCAGGACGGCCGCAACATGATCATGGTGCTGGGACCGCACCGGAAGAAGTCGGAGGCCAAGGCGGAGGCCAAGGTCGAACGCGACGAGCGCGCAGCCGCCAGGGCAGCCGATCGCGCCGCCGAGCACGCCGAACGGGAAGAGCAGCGGTCCGCCGCCGCGAAGGAGCCGCCGAAGAAGGCGCCCCGCCGCTCGGAGAACCTCGACCCCGACATGTGACCGGCACCAGTCAGCACGGACAGCACCAGTCAGCAGTGACAGCACCAGCAGCAGCACGCAAGCACAGCCAAGCAAGCATGAGGGACGGAGACGGCAGCCATGCCGAAGATGAAGAGCCACTCAGGTACCGGTAAGCGCGTCAAGGTGACGGGTTCCGGGAAGCTCCGGCGCCAGAAGGCCGGCAAGCGTCACAACCTGGAGAAGAAGCCGTCGACGATGACGCGCCGGATGACCGGCACGACCGAGGTGTCGCCCGCCGACGCCAAGAAGGTCAAGAAGCTTCTCGGCCTCTGAGGCCCCCCGCAGACAACAGAGTTCAAGGAGTAACACGTGGCACGCGTCAAGAGGGCGGTCAACGCCCAGAAGAAGCGCCGGGAGACCCTCGACAAGGCCGCCGGCTACCGGGGGCAGCGATCTCGCCTTTACCGCAAGGCCAAGGAGCAGGTCACTCACTCGCTCGTGTACAGCTACCGTGACCGTCGCGCCAAGAAGGGCGAGTTCCGTCGGCTGTGGATCCAGCGCATCAATGCCGGGGCACGCGCCAACGGGATGACCTACAACCGTTTCATCCAGGGCCTTCGTGAGGCCGGCGTCGAGGTCGACCGCAAGATCCTTGCCGACATGGCCGTCAACGACAACGCCGCGTTCGTGGCGCTCGTCGAGGTCGCCCGGGCGCACGTCCCCGCCCAGGCCGAGAAGGCATCCGCCTGACAGTCCTGACCTCGCGGTCGGCGCCCGTCAGAGCCGCCCGCGCACTGAAGCGCCGAGCCGCTCGGACCACGGCTCGGCGCTTCCTCGCGGAAGGACCCCAGGCCGTTCGTGAGGCGTTGGCCTACGACGGGCCAGACGGTCCCTGCGTGGTCGAGGTGTTCGCGACGGTCGAAGCCACCGATCGCAATACCGGGCTGCACGCGGCGGCGGCCAGGTCAGGCGTCGCCTGGGAGCAGGTCGACGACGCCGCGTTGGCCTCGCTCACCGACACGGTGACCCCGCAGGGGGTTGTCGCCGTGTGCCGGTTCCTCGACGCCGCGCTCGAGCCCGCGCTCGCCGCCCGGCCCGACCTCGTCGTGGTGTGCGCAAACATCCGCGACCCGGGCAACGCCGGGACCGTGATCCGCTGTGCGGACGCCGCGGGGGCGGGCCTGGTCGTGCTGGCGGGAGAGTCCGTGGACCCCTACAACGGCAAGGTCGTCCGCGCGAGTGTCGGATCGTTGTTCCACCTGCCGGTCGTGTCGGGTGGGTCCATCGACGCGGCCGTGGCTGCGATCCGGTCGTCGGGGTTGCAGGTGCTGGCTGCTGACGGTGCCGGCCCGGTCGATGTGGACGAGCTGCTCGAGGC
>JANLYC010000174.1:0-9081 GCA_031365435.1 Nocardioidaceae bacterium | reverse complement strand
GCGCTGGCCACCGAACTGCGCCTTGCCACCCAGCGGCTGCTGGGTGATCATGGAGTACGGGCCGGTCGAACGGGCGTGGATCTTGTCGTCGACCAGGTGGTTGAGCTTGATGATGTAGGTGTAACCGACCGAGACGGGAGCAGGGAACGGCTCGCCGGTACGACCGTCGAACAGCAACGCCTTGCCATCGCCCTTGACCAGCCGCTCGCCGTCCCGGTTGGGGAGCGTCGAGGCCAGCAGGCCAGAGATCTCGTCCTCGCGTGCACCGTCGAAGACAGGCGTGGCAACGTTAGTGTCGCCCGGCGCCTGGCTCAGCCCGATGCTGCTCAGCCGCTGCTTCCACTCGGCGTCGTCACCCTCGACCTGCCAGCCGTTCTTGGCCACCCACCCGAGGTGGGTCTCCAGGACCTGACCGATGTTCATCCGGCCCGGCACACCGAGCGGGTTGAGGATGATGTCGACCGGCGTACCGTCCTCGAGGAACGGCATGTCCTCAGCCGGCAGGATCTTCGAGATGACGCCCTTGTTGCCGTGGCGTCCGGCGAGCTTGTCGCCGTCGGAGATCTTGCGCTTCTGAGCGACATACACGCGGATCAGCTGGTTGACGCCCGGAGGCAGCTCGTCGTCCTCCTCGCGGTCGAAGACGCGGACTCCGATGACGATGCCGCTCTCGCCGTGCTTGACCTTGAGCGACGTGTCACGAACCTCGCGCGCCTTCTCACCGAAGATCGCCCGCAGCAAGCGCTCCTCAGGGGTCAACTCGGTCTCGCCCTTGGGCGTGACCTTGCCGACCAGGATGTCGCCAGGAACGACTTCGGCACCGATGCGGATGATGCCTCGCTCGTCGAGGTCGGCGAGCATTTCGTCGGAGACGTTCGGGATGTCCCGGGTGATCTCCTCCGGACCCAGCTTGGTGTCGCGGGCGTCGACCTCGTGCTCCTCGATGTGGATCGAGGTGAGGACGTCTTCCTGCACCAGTCGCTGGCTGAGGATGATCGCGTCTTCGTAGTTGTGGCCTTCCCACGGCATGTACGCCACGAGCAGGTTGCGACCGAGCGCCATCTCCGCGGAGTCGGTGCTCGGGCCGTCAGCGATCGGCCACCCTGCCTCGACCCGGTCGCCCTCGGCCACCGTCGGCCGCTGGTTGACGCAGGTGCCCTGGTTGGAGCGACGGAACTTGGCGAGACGGTAGGTCTCGTAATGTCCGTCGTCCTCCATGACCTCGACCGAGTCGGCGGATACCTCGGTGACCACGCCGCCGGCCTTGGCGACGACGACGTCACCGGCGTCGACTGCCGCGCGGTACTCCATACCGGTGCCGACGAGCGGCGCCTCGGCGCGGATCAACGGCACGGCCTGGCGCTGCATGTTGGAACCCATGAGCGCCCGGTTGGCGTCGTCATGCTCGAGGAACGGGATCAAAGCCGTCGCAACCGACACCATCTGACGCGGTGAGACGTCCATGTAGTCGACGTCGGCGCCGGTCAGGTTGTCGACCTCACCACGGCGCTCGCGCACCATGACGCGATCCTCGGCGAACGTGTTGTCCTTCGTGAGGATGGCGTTCGCCTGCGCGATGACAACCCGGTCTTCCTCGTCAGCGGTCAGGTAGTCGATCTGGTCGGTGACCACACCATCCACCACCTTGCGGTACGGCGTCTCGACGAAGCCGAACGAGTTGACCCGCCCGAACGTCGCCAAGGAGCCGATCAGACCGATGTTGGGACCCTCCGGCGTCTCGATCGGGCACATCCGGCCGTAGTGCGAGACGTGCACGTCGCGCACCTCGAAGCCGGCCCGCTCACGCGACAGTCCACCGGGACCGAGCGCGGAGAGACGACGCTTGTGCGTCAGCCCCGCCAGCGGGTTGATCTGGTCCATGAACTGGCTGAGCTGGGACGTTCCGAAGAACTCCTTGAGCGCGGCCACCACGGGTCGGATGTTGATCAGGGTCTGCGGCGTGATCGCCTCGACATCCTGGGTCGTCATCCGCTCGCGGACGACCCGCTCCATCCGCGCCAGACCGGTGCGCAGCTGGTTCTGGATGAGCTCGCCCACCGTGCGGAGACGACGGTTGCCGAAGTGGTCGATGTCGTCGGACTCGACGACCATCTGACCACGCGGCGAGGACATCTCCTCGCGCCCGTCGTGCAGCGCGACGATGTAGCGGATGGCCGCGACGATGTCGTCGATGGTCAGCGTCTGCTGGTCGAACGGCTCGTCCTGGCCGAGCTTCTTGTTGATCTTGTAGCGCCCGACCTTGGCGAGGTCATACCGCTTCGGGTTGAAGTAGTAGTTCTCGAGCAGGGTCTGGGCCGCTTCGCGCGTCGGGGGCTCGCCCGGACGCAGCTTGCGGTAGATGTCGAGCAACGCGTCGTCCTGGCCGGACGTGTGGTCCTTCTCCAGGGTGAGCCGGATCGACTCGAACTCCCCGAACTCCTCGATGATCTGCGCCTCGGTCCAGCCGAGCGCCTTGAGCAGGACTGTGACGTTCTGCTTGCGCTTGCGGTCGAGGCGGACGCCGACCATGTCGCGCTTGTCGATCTCGAACTCGAGCCAGGCGCCGCGCGACGGGATCATCTTCGCGCTGAAGATGTCCTTGTCGGAGGTCTTGTCGATCGAGCGCTCGAAGTAGACACCGGGCGACCGGACGAGCTGCGACACCACGACACGCTCGGTGCCGTTGACGATGAAGGTGCCCTTGTCGGTCATCAGGGGGAAATCACCCATGAAGACCGTCTGGCTCTTGATCTCGCCGGTCTCGTTGTTCATGAACTCGGCCGTGACGAACAGCGGCGCGGAGTAGGTGAAATCGCGCTCCTTGCACTCCTCGACGGTGTTCTTCGGAGGCTCGAAGCGGTGGTCCCGGAACGAGAGGCTCATGGTGCCGGAGAAGTCCTCGATCGGGGAGATCTCCTCGAAGATCTCCTCTAGACCTGACCTGGTCGAGACGTCTTGACGTCCCTCCGACTGGGCCTGCTCGACCTTGGCCCGCCAGGATTCGTTTCCGACGAGCCAGTTGAAGCTGTCGGCCTGGAGGGCTAGCAGATCGGGAACCTCGAGAGTTTCGGCGATCTTTGCGAACGACACCCGTCCGGTGTCATTGGCTTTGCTGGTACGGCTGGTAGTTGGCGTGTTGCTGGCGTTGCGCGAGGCGGCCAAGAGTGGTCCTTCCGAAGGCTCGCGGACTCATCCCGAATGCGCTCCTCCGTCACCCCATGCGAAGGGGACCCGAAGCCGGGTCTCTGGCAGGTGGAAGGCAGCGCAAAGAAGCAGTTTACCCCAGGGGCCGACTGCTTGTCGAACTGGGCCTCGAGGGACATTGCGCGTGGGTGTCGCGCCGTCGTCCGTCCTCGCCGCAGTCCGCGATCGGAAACTATGGCGAGAATGCCCCGCCGACGGGCCCGAGTCAAGCAAACACGCGGTATTGGTCACCTTCGGGGCGCAGCAATATCAGCATATGAGTCGGTTTGGGCTGTGGAAAACTGCTACAGGGCGGTGACGTCGGAGACCAGCCATCGGTCGCCGGCGCGGACCATCGTGAACACGACCCGGTTGAGGTAGGTCTGCGGCTCACGGTGCGCGGTCGTCGTGCTCGTCTGGTCGATGAACATCATCACGTCGACCTTCGCCGGCGTCGCCGACACCACCCCGGACGCCTTGACGGCGGCGGAGACGTGCGCGTGAACCTGCCCGGCCGGCTTCTTGAGCAACCCGTCGACCGTGCCCTGGAACTGCTGTGCGTAGTCCGGCGTCAGGTAGCTCTTGGCCTCATCGGCGTCGTGCTGCAGCGTCTTGTAGTCGTAGGCGAGCACATGCGTCGCAGCGGCCTCGGCCTGCGCCGGTGCCTGGCTGAACGCCGATGCGATGGCTGCCGACTGGGTCGTGCGTTGTTGGGTCTGGTTGTGAGACCTGAACCCGATGATCAGGTCGAAGGCGACCGCCGCGATCAACAGCACACCAAGCCCCCCCAACAGCCAACCCGGGACGGGGCGAGAGGACAGCTCGCCGGTGACGGGTGCCCGGGGTGCCGCCGGCGCGGGTGGTGCAGGGGAGGACGAACCGGCAGCAGCGGAGGGGGCCGGGAACTCGCTGGTACGGGGCAGCGCCGCTCGAGTACGACGCTCACCTGCGATCTTGCGACGGCGTACGAACTTGGGGTCACTCATAGCTGGTCCTCACGCCACCGAGGTGAAGTCGTCGACAAGCCAGTGGCCCGCGGTGTTCGGATCCGCAACGAGGCTCACCTTCCAACGGAAATGCCGCACCCGCTCACCGAACACCGAGGTGGCATGCACGTCGGCGATGACCAACGCGGTCGCTGAGGAGGAGTCGATCTGGGAGACAGCCGTCCGCAGCACCTTCGCGTCGGACTTCAGCTTTGTGGTCTTCATCGTCTTGACGATGCTGTCGACGAAGAGCTTGTTGGACTGGGCGAAACCCGGCGTCAGCAGTCCGTCGAGGCGCTTGCGGTAGCCGGGGATGTCATCGGAGGCGTACGTGTTCACGTTTGCGACGAAAGTCGCGGCCGCCGTCTGGACCGCACTGCGTGCCGCCAGCTCCTGGGCCATCGAGGCATCGACGTGGCTGCCGTCGGAGCCGGCGCCCTCGTTGCCGCCGACATAGCGGGCACTCAACACGATTCCGACCACGACGGCGGCCACGAGAGCGCACGACAGCACGACAGCCACGACCAAGGCGGTCCGGTCGGACAGGCCGGGGCCGGCGGGGGCGGTCTCGTCCGCCTCCGCCGCTCGTGTCTGGACAGCACTCACCGGCTGCTCCCCCTCGCCAACGGGCCCAGCAGCAGCCACTTCCACGAGTCCTCTCCCAGTAGTTGTTGCTGGCCGCCGACCTCGTGCCGGTTGGCCCCGGGTGCCGACGTCACCGGCCGGAGCACACCCGTCTCGGGATCGTACGCCGCCACGACTGGACTGCGTCCCTTGCCCGGCGAACCATAGGCAGGGGCGTTCTGGCCGCCTCGGGCGTTGCTCTGCGCCTGCGGCTCGGTACACCGGGCGTCCATGTTCATCGGTACCTCGGAGGTGTCGTTGGGATCGCGCTGTCGAGTGTTGTAGCCCCGGTGACAGACCGGCGGGTCGGAGGTGAAGACCAGCCCGAAGTGAGCGTCGTACAGGCCACTCGTCGGGTCCTTGGCGACCACGGTGTAGCCGCCTTCGACGACGTACGGATAGACGACCAGGATCTGCCTGATGCCGTTGACCCGCGCGGACGTGATCTCGTTGGTCGTGATCAGGTTGTTGATCAGCTCCGCCAACGCCGCCTGGTTGTCCTGAATCAGGGCGCGGACGTCACGGGCCGCCACGCTGCCCTGGTCGATGACGGTGCGCAGATCGCCGTCGCTGTGCACCAGCGTCGTGCTGAACCGGCGGAGGTTCTTGCTGAACGACCTGATCGCCGACTCGCTGTCGAGCTGCGTCTGCAACGCGACCCGGCTGTTCTTGATCAGCTCTTTGGTCACGCCGAGCTTGGCGTAGGCGGTCCGGATGAAGGAGTTGCTCGTATCGATGATGGTCGCGAGGTCTGGGCCGGTGTCCTGGAAGGCGGTTCCGAGCTCGTCGATCACGGTGCGCAGCTCTTGCTTGTCGACGCTGTTGACGAGCTGGTCCAGGTCGATGAGCAATGGGGTGGCCGCCAACGGCGTCTTCGTGTCGCCCCGCGCGATCTGGGAGCCGTCACGGAGGTAGGGCCCTTGGTCGGACTGCGGCTGCAGGTCGACGTACTGCTCGCCGATGGCAGACCGGTTGGCCACGACGGCGACCACGTCGGACGGAATCTCGTTCTCGCTGTTGTCGATGCCCAGGTCTGCGTACACGCCGCTGTCGGATAGTCGCATGTCCTCGACGCGACCGACGGACACTCCACGGTAGGTGACCTCGGCCCCGACGAAGATGCCCCCGGACTCAGCCAGGTCGGCCGACACGGTGTACGTCTCGTCGCTGAACAGTCGGTCGAGCTGCGCATAGCGGGCACCGACGTAGGAGATACCGACCAGCGTGATCACCGCGAAGATGAGCAGCTGGATCTTGGTGGTACGCGTGATCACGGTCTGCTCACCCCCTGTAAGAGCAGTAAGGCGAGGTCCTGGTCCAGCCCCCGCCGACTGAATGCAGCTCGCTGGTAGTCGGGCCCAGGTCTGCACAGGACCGGCGCCATCGTGCACACAGGGTCCACCGGACCGCCGGTACTGCCGGTCGATGCAGTGGAACCGCCGGAGCCGGTGCAGCCGAGCGGGAGCAGGCTGCACAAGAGCGTCACGAGGTTCTGACACCGCTTGGAGTCAGGGAAGTTCTCGCAGAACTTCTTGACGAGCTTCTTGCACTTGGCACTCAGCGGGTTGTTCTTGCAGAACTTCTTGATCGGCTTGGAGCACTTCGGCAGCGTCGGATCCTTCAGGCACTTCACCACTGGCGGGATGATCGTCGTGATGTCGGTGGGGACGGGGATGGTGGCCGTGGGAAGAGTCGGCCCCGTGGGCAGCGTGGAGCCGGTGGGGAGCGTCGGACACGTCGGCAGCTGGGGCGCGAGGTCACAGGGGTCGGTCGGTCCACCGGGGCCGGTCGGCAACCCGTCCAGCGTGAGGTCGAGCTTGGCGCTGAGGTTGGTGTAGTCGCCTTGATGAAGGTTGCGTGCTTCGGTGGGGCTGCTGCCGATCGCGCCATCGACGAAGGGGTAGGTCAACAGCGCCTGGAGCGACTTCGGGATAGCGTCGCCGGCCTTGGCCACCTGGGTCAGGATCGGGTCGAGGGCCCGCAGGTTGGCCAAGGTGTCCTGTTTGCTCGCCTGGATGACCCGGACCGCGATCGGACTCAGCCGGTCGAGCCCGTTCAGCATCTTCACCAGTCCGGCCCGCTGCTGGTTGAGCACCTTGAGTGCTCCCGGAAGCTGGTCCAGCGTGCGTACGATCGTCGCCTTCTGTCCGTTGATCGCGACCGCGAGCTTGTTGACCGACCGGATGGCGGAGATGATGTCCTGCTTGTTCTGGTCGAGCTGACGCATGAAGGTGTCGAGCTGGCTCAGCACGCTCCGCACCTGAGGTTCGCGACCGCCGAGGGCGTTGTTGAGCTCCTGGGCGATCGTCTTGAGCTGGGCCACGCCGCCACCGTTCAGCAGCAACGAGAGCGCCCCGAGCACCTCTTCGACCTCCGGATTACGGCCGGTGCGCGACAGCGGGATCGTGGCACCGTCGACCAGGGTGCCGGTCGGGGCCTCGTCGGGCGGCGGTGCGAGGTCGACGAATTTCTCTCCCAACAGACTCGTCTGCCGGATCGTGGCGATGCTGTTGGCGGGGAGCGAGACGTCGCCGTTGAGCCGGACGGTGACAAGGGCGGTGAACCCGTCCAGGCCGACGCTGTCGACCTTGCCTACCGTCACCTCGTCGACCTTGACTGCGGACTGCGGCACCAGGTCGAGAACGTCCCGGAACTCGATGGTGACGGCATACGAATGGTCGCCCACGTCGGCACCGCCGGGAAGGGGCATGCTGGACACGGAGAAGTCGCAGGCACCGAGCGCAAGCGCCAGCACGACGCCCAGCGCGACAGCGCGCAGCGCCCGCATCATCGGTCCACCTCGACCAGGCCGGCAAGAGTCCGGTCGATCTTCTCGACCTGAACGGGCCCGACCTGCTTGTACGCGAACGGCGTCCCGCGATTCAGGCTCGACTTGGGAAGCGTCTCGAACAACTTCTTGATCGCGTCACAGGTCTGCGCCGGGTTGCCACCCTGCTCGACGATGGCGCAGAGCACCAGCGCGGGGTCGTTGGTGAGCTGATTGATGTTCTCTCCGACGTTGCTGCGCTGGTCCAAGGTCCCGCTCCGCGGGTTGTAGGCGAGCATCAGGTTGTTGAGAGCCAGCGGTGCGACGTCGAGTGACTCCTTCAGCGCGTCCCGCTGGTGGACCAGGATGCGGGTCACCTTGGTCAGCCCTTGGATGTTCTGGCTCAACGCGTCCTTGTTGTCCTCGACGAACTGCGACACCGCCGTCAGCGCGGTCCCGAGGTTGTCCAGAGCGAGCGCGAGGTCCTGGCGTTCGTCGGACAGGAGGCCCGCTACGTGCGCCAGGTTGGTGTTGAACGAGCGGACGCTCTGGTCGTTCTTGGCCAGCATGCCGACGAAGCGGTTGAGCTGGGTCACGGTCGAGAAGAGGGCGTCCTTGTTGTCCGACAGTGTGCTGGTGAACGCCCCGAGGTTCTTGATCGTCTCGTGCAGCTGGGCCCCGTTGCCGTCGAGGTTGGCGGCGGAGACCGAGATCAGGTTGTCCAACGCCCCCTTCTTGTTGGCGCCGGCGGGTCCGAGCGCGACGCTCAGGTCGTCGAGACTCTGGTAGATCTCGTCGAGCTCGACGGGCGTCGCGGTCCGGTCGGTGTCGAGGACCGCTCCGTCCGCCAGCCGCCGACCACCGGTGTAGACCGGAGTCAGCTGCACGAACCGGTCGCCGACGATGGCCGGTGAGATGATGACCGCCTTGGCGTCCGCCGGAACGTCGTAGCGGCTCTCGTAGGTCATGGTGACCTTGACCCGGTCACCTTCCGGCTCGATCGTCTCGACGTGCCCCACCGTCACGCCGAGGATCCGGACGTCGGAGCCGGAGTACAGCGCCACCGTGCGCGGAAAGTATGCCGTCAGCTCGTTGGTCGCGGGGGCGGGTCGCATGGTCCACAGCAGCGCGGCGACAACCGCGACGAGCAGGACGCCGGCGACGAGCTTGGGCACGGCCACCAGCCGGTTGACCAGAGCGGACCTCGAGATGGCCATCACGGTCCCCCCGCCGTACCGGTGAGGCTGGGGACGGGCGGCAGGTTCTGGACGTAGGTGTCGAACCAGGGTCCGGTGCCCAGGGTGTTGGCGAACACGCGGTAGAAGGGCGCCATCAGGCGCAGGCTCTCGTCGAGCTGCTCCTGCCGGTCGTTCAGCAGGTTGACCACGTTGTGCAGGTGGTCGAGCGCCGGTTTGAGGTCGGCACGCGTGTCCTTGACCAGACCTGTCAGCTGTCGGGACAGGGTAACCGTGCTGACGAGCAGGTTGTGGATGGCTTCGCGGCGTGCGTAGACGGCCTGCA
>JANLYC010000170.1:0-5611 GCA_031365435.1 Nocardioidaceae bacterium | reverse complement strand
GATGGTGCGCGACGCGGAGCAGTACGCCGAGGAGGACCGCCAGCGCAAGGAGGCTGTCGAGCTGCGCAACCAGGCCGACTCCACCGTCTACTCGACGGAGAAGTTCCTCAGCGAGAACGCCGACAAGATCCCCGCCGACGTCAAGACCGAGGTCGAGGCCGACATCGCTGACGTCAAGAAGGCGCTCGAGGGCGACGACAACGAAGCGATCAAGGCCGCAGCCGCCAAGCTGGCCACGTCCAGCCAGAAGATGGGCTCGGCGATGTACGAGAGCGCCGCTGCTGCTGAGGGCTCCACCGGCGGATCCGACGAGCACGCTGGTGACGGGGACGTCGTCGATGCCGAGATCGTCGACGAGGGAACCGACTCCGAGCCGTCCGGCGAGACCTCGGCGAACCCGACCGAGGGTGAGGACAAGTGACCGCTGGCAGCAGCGAGTACGGCGAGCCGGTGTTCCGTGACAAGCGGCGCATCGATCCCGAGACCGGCCAGGTGAGGGAGCCGCGGCCGGCGGCTCCCTCCGAACCCGCCTCCTCTGACGACGGAGGAGCGGGCCAGGCGCCGGGAGCGGGAGCCACGACCCCGGCGGCGGACGTCTCCGAGCTCGAAGCGACCCTCGCCGAACGCACGGCGGACCTCCAGCGGCTGCAGGCCGAGTACGTCAACTACAAGCGCCGGGTCGACCGCGACCGCGAGGTGGTCAAGGACAGCGCCGTTGCTGCGGTCCTGACAGCACTCCTCCCGGTGCTCGACGACATCGGTCGGGCGCGCGAGCACGACGAGCTCTCGGGTGGCTTCAAGGCCGTCGCCGAGTCGCTCGAGCGCACTGTGGCCGGTCTCGGACTGGAGTCGTTCGGGGCGGAGGGCGATCCGTTCGACCCGAAGATCCACGAGGCGCTCATGCACCGCTACTCCGACGACGTCACCGAGCCGGTCGCCCAGGCCGTGCTCCAGGTGGGCTACCGGCTCGGCGAACGCATCGTGCGACCCGCTCGAGTGGCGGTGGTGGAGCCGGAGCACACCGCGCAGTCCGCGTCGACGACCGGATCGGCGGCACCCGGCGACGCGGGTGACGGGCCCGGGGAGGGAGCCGGCGATGCGGCGGCAGGGCCGTCCGTCCAGTCGTCATACGACGGCGAGGCCCATGCCGACGCGACCGGAGACCGCGACTGAGCACCGTCGCACGCACCATGATCGCGGCTGAGAGGAGGGGAACATGAGCCCGGCTGATTGGGTGACCAAGGACTTCTACGACGTCCTCGGTGTCACCAAGGACGCGTCGGAGGCCGACATCAAGAAGGCCTATCGCAAGCTCGCGCGCGCTCACCACCCCGACTCCAACCAGGGCGACGGCAAGTCCGAGGAGCGCTTCAAGTCGATCTCCGAGGCGTACTCCGTGCTGTCCGACAGCAAGAAGCGCCAGGAGTATGACGAGCAGCGCGCGCTCTTCGCCAACGGGGCCTTCCGTAGCCCGGGCGGTTCCGGTGCAGGCGGCCCCGACCTCAGCGACCTGTTTGGTGGCGGAGGTGGCGGTGGCTTCAGCGACCTGTTCGGCGGGATCTTCGGGGGCGGCACCCGCGCCCGGACGAGCCCTCGCCGCGGTCAGGACGTCGAGACAGAGGCCGACCTGACCTTCGACCAGGCGCTCGAGGGTCACACGCTCTCGCTGCGGCTCAGCAGCGAAGCCGCCTGCGCGGCCTGCTCGGGCACCGGAGCCAAGGCCGGCACGGTTCCTCGTGTCTGTCCGACCTGCCAGGGCTCAGGCATGCAGACGACGAGCCGGTCGGGCGGGTTCGCGATGACCGAGCCGTGCCGCGACTGTCTGGGCCGCGGGCTCAAGGTCGACGACCCCTGTCCCGTGTGCCACGGCTCCGGTCGCGGCACCTCGACCAGCACGATCTCGGCCCGGATCCCGGCGGGCGTCAAGAACGGCCAACGGATCAGGCTGCGCGGCAAAGGCGCTCCGGGTGAGCGCGGCGGCCCCAACGGTGACCTCTACGTCTCGGTGCACGTGCAGCCGCACCCGCTCTTCGGCCGCAAGGGTGACAACGTCACGGTGACGCTCCCGGTGCGCTTCGACGAGCTGGCGCTCGGTGCCTCCATCGCGGTTCCGACGACCGACGGCTCCACCGTGACGCTCAAGATCCCGGCGGGCACGCCCAACGGCCGCACCTTCCGGGTCAAGGGCAAGGGCGCGACGCGGCGCGACGGCACCAGGGCTGACCTCCTCGTCACCGTCGAGGTCGAGCTGCCCAAGACGCTGGGAGACGACGCGCGGGCCGCGGTCGAGGCCTACCGCGAGGCAGTCTCTGACCACGATCCGCGCGCGGCGCTGGTCATCCGAGCGAAGCGAGGAGGGCACAGCCATGCCGGCTAGGGCACGCATCACCTTCGACCTCAGCGACCCCGAGGCGCCGGTCTTCGTCATCAGCGTGGCGGCCGAGCTCAGCGGCATGCACCCCCAGACCCTGCGCAGCTACGACCGGATGGGCCTCGTCAGCCCGGGTCGTACCAGTGGCGGGGGACGTCGGTACTCCCAGCGCGACATCGAGATGCTGCGCACCGTGGCCGAGCTGACGTCGACCGGCATCGGCATCGAGGGCGTGCGCCGCATCCTCGAGCTCGAACATCAGGTCGCGGCGCTCAGAGCCCGGGTGGCGGAGCTCGAGGACGACCTGGTGGCCGCGACCCGGGCCGCGCTGCCGAACCTGCCCGCCATACGCACCGTCTCGGCGCTGACCCGCTGGCAGCCCGGCCCCTTCCACTCACCCTGACCCACCACCCCCTCTTCCCCGCGAATTGCGGGAAGGTGCATGACCCGATCGGCGTGTTGCCCTGCAGTTTCCCGCAAACCGCGGGGCTGGCCGCCACCGAAGAAGGAACCATGGACGCATCGAAATTCACCCGGCGCAGCCAGGAAGCGATCGGCGCCGCGATCGAGTCAGCCCAGGCTGCCGGCAACCCGGCCGTCGAGCCCGTGCACCTGCTCGGCGCACTGCTGGCGCAGACCGATGGAGTCGCTGGAGCGCTGCTCCGCGCGGTGGGTGTGGATACCGCCGATGTCAGCGCTGCTGTTGCCGAGGCGATCCGGCGGCTGCCCGCAGCCACGGGTGCGTCGGTGGCTTCGCCGTCATACGCGCGTGCCACGATCCAGTCACTCGAGGACGCGACGAAGCTGGCCGAGTCCCTCGGCGACGACTACGTCTCGACCGAGCACCTGCTTGTGGCACTGGCTCGCGTGCCTGGCACCGTGCAGGACCTGCTCGAGGCGCGCGGCGCCACGGCCGACGGGCTGGAGGCCGCGTTCGCGTCCGTGCGCGGCTCAGCTCATGTCACCTCGCCGGATCCGGAGTCCACCTACCAGGCGCTGGAGAAGTACGCCGTCGACCTGACGGCCCTGGCGAGGGACGGCAAGCTCGACCCGGTCATCGGCCGCGACAGCGAGATCCGTCGCGTGGTCCAGGTGCTCAGCCGTCGTACGAAGAACAACCCCGTGCTCATCGGTGAACCGGGCGTCGGCAAGACCGCCGTGGTCGAGGGTCTCGCGCAGCGGATCATCGCCGGCGACGTGCCCGAGTCACTGCGCGGACGCAAGCTGCTCTCACTCGACCTCGGCGCGATGGTGGCCGGAGCCAAGTACCGCGGTGAGTTCGAGGAACGGCTCAAGGCTGTGCTGGAGGAGATCAAGGACTCTGCCGGTCAGATCATCACGTTCATCGACGAGCTGCACACCGTGGTCGGCGCCGGGGCCACCGGCGAGTCGGCCATGGACGCGGGCAACATGCTCAAGCCGATGTTGGCCCGCGGTGAGCTCCGGCTGATCGGGGCCACCACGCTCGACGAGTACCGCTCGCACATCGACAAGGACGCCGCTCTCGAGCGACGCTTCCAGCAGGTCTTCGTGGGGGAGCCCTCCGTCGAGGACACGATCGCGATCCTGCGCGGGCTCAAGGAGCGTTACGAAGCCCATCACAAGGTCTCGATCGCCGACTCAGCACTGGTCGCGGCCGCGACGCTGTCCGACCGTTACATCAGTGGCCGGCAGCTGCCGGACAAGGCGATCGACCTCATCGACGAGGCGTCTTCGCGGCTCCGGATGGAGATCGACTCCAGCCCTGTCGAGATCGATGAACTGCGCCGTGCGGTGGACCGGCTCAAGATGGAGGAGTTCCACCTGGAGTCCGAGGAGGACCCCGGCAGCAAGGAGCGGCTGACCGTGCTTCGACAGGAGCTCGCCGACAAGTCCGAGGACCTGCGAGCGCTCGAGGCGCGCTGGGAACGCGAGAAGATCGGGCTCAACCGGGTGGGTGAGATCAAGCAGCGCGTCGACGAGCTCCGCACCGAGGCCGAGCGGCTGACGCGCGAAGGCGGCGAGGACAACTTCCGCCGGGCCGCCCAGATCGAGTACGAGGAGATGCGCGATCTCGAGCGTGAGCTCGCCGCAGCCCAGGCAGCTGAGGCCGAGGAGCTCGAGCCGATGGTGCGCGAGGAGGTGGGGTCCGACGAGGTGGCCGAGGTCGTCGCGGCGTGGACGGGGATCCCGACCGGCCGGCTGCTCGAGGGCGAGACCGGAAAGCTGCTCCGGATGGAGGAGGAGCTCGGTCGCCGCGTGGTCGGTCAGCGCGCTGCGGTGACGGCGGTGTCGGATGCGGTGAGACGCGCTCGAGCCGGCATCTCCGACCCCGACCAACCCACCGGGTCGTTCCTGTTCCTCGGTCCGACCGGTGTCGGCAAGACCGAGCTGGCGAAAGCGCTTGCCGACTTCTTGTTCGACGACGAGCGGGCCATCATCCGGATCGACATGAGCGAGTACGGCGAGAAGCACTCCGTCGCGCGGCTGCTCGGCGCACCTCCCGGCTATGTCGGGTATGACGAGGGCGGCCAGCTCACCGAGGCCGTCCGTCGGCGGCCATACTCGGTCGTCCTGCTCGATGAGGTCGAGAAGGCCCACCCGGAGGTCTTCGACGTTTTGCTGCAGGTGCTCGACGACGGCCGGTTGACAGACGGCCAGGGCCGGACCGTCGACTTCCGCAACACGATCGTGATCCTCACGAGCAACCTCGGCTCGCAGTACCTGGTCGACCCGATGCTCGACGAGGAACAGCGACGGGAGGCGGTGATGGGAGCGGTCCGGCTGGCGTTCAAGCCGGAGTTCCTCAACCGGCTCGACGAGGTGCTGCTCTTCGACCCACTAGGGACCGATGAGCTGAACCACATCGTCCAGCTCCAGGTACAGGCGCTCGCGGCCCGGCTCGCCGTCCGTCGTATCACCCTCGACGTCACGCCGGCAGCGCGCGAGTGGTTGGCGCTGACAGGGTTCGACCCGGCCTACGGCGCGCGACCACTGCGTAGGCTGGTGCAGAGCTCGATCGGTGACGCCTTGGCGCGGGCCCTGCTGGCGGGTGAGGTCAGCGATGGCGACGCGGTGCGGGTCGATCGCGACGATGCGGCGGACGGGTTGACGGTCCGCAGGGTCGACCGACCTGCCGACAATGCGACGACGCCCGGGCCGACCAGCCCGCACGACAACGAGCGTAGAGACGAGGAGTGACGCCAGCGTGACCCAGACCCCGAGCCGGTTCTCCGGTGACGGGCTGCGCTCCCGACCTCG
>JANLYC010000168.1:0-1711 GCA_031365435.1 Nocardioidaceae bacterium | reverse complement strand
TTCGCGGTGGGCGGCGCGTTCGGCGGCGCGCCGGGAGGAGAACGTGCCGGCCGAGCGCTGCCGTCCTTCGGGGTCGCGGTAGCAGGCGACGAACCGTTTGGTGCCGTCGTCGGTGGTCCGGACCTTGATCCACGCCATGTGCCTGCCTCCCAGGAGGCCTGAAGAGACGTTCGAAACACTAGGATTCTATCGATGTCCGCACAGTGTCCGCAAACGTTGCCCCGAAGGCCGGCGAAAGGAGGCGAAGCTGGCTGGAAACTCAACTACGGCTCTGACCTGCCACGATACGCTCACAGCTGTTCACACGTCGACCGAATGTAAGCCACGATGTGAGGCGAGCGGTGAGGTAGTACAGCACTCATAACCCAGAGGTCGCAGGTTCAAATCCTGCCCCCGCTACAAAATTCAGGCTCGGATTCCCTTGGGGATCCGAGCCTGAAAGCTTTAGAAATTGACTCGGTCATCGAATAGTCAGCGCTTACCGACGTACCCACCTCGGCTGTCCTCCTGGTTGTGGCTCGGGGAGTCGAGCGTCCACCGGTACAACCCGGCCATGACCGCTACCCCCGCCCTCGCGCTCGCCTTTGACCCTTCCGTCCGGACCCCCGACCTCCCGGCGAAATTGCCCGCCGGACTGAGCGTGGACGACGCAGTCCGGATCGCCGCCGCGCTCGATGCTGCCCACGCCGAGTCCACCCGCATCCTCTACGCGCACACTTGGCGGGTCTGGGAACGCTGGTGCACCGGCCGCGGAAGCCCGGCCCTGCCGGCCGACCCTGCGGCACTGGCCGCCTACCTGATCGAACGCGCCGCCACCGGCACCGCCGTCGGCACGCTCAACATGGCCTGCACCGCCATCCGCCACATGCACCGCCAACACGGACTGGCCAACCCCGCCGAGGACGAGCTCGTCCGCCAGGTCCGCCTCGGGCTGCGCCGCACATACGGCACCGCACCGCGGCGCCAAGCCCGGCCGCTCACCGTCCCCGAGATCCGCCAGATCACCACTTCGATCGACCGCAGCACCCCGATCGGCGCCCGCGACGCCGCGATCATCCTGCTCGGCTACGCCTCCGCTATTCGCGGCTCCGAGCTCGTCGCCTAGAAACTCGCCGACATCGAGGCGAAGCCAGGCGGCCTCCTGGTCACCATCCGGCACTCCAAGACCGACCGGGAACACCACGGTCAGGTCGTGGCCGTCGCGCACGGCGCTACGGCGGCCACTGACCCTGTCGCAGCACTGGGTGCGTGGTGCAGGGTCCGTGGCGATCGGCCCGGTGTTCTGGGTTTACCCGGATCTGGGGGAGCCGGGTCAGCGACCAGCCGCTCGGCAACCACGTCGTCGCCCGGATGCTCCGAGACCGCGCCGTCGCCGCCGGGCTCGACGGGACTCGGATTATTGCGCACTCGTTGCGCACCGGGCACGCCACCGCCGCAGCGATGGCCGGCGTCCCGTTGAACCGGATCGCGGCGCAGACCCGGCATAAGGACCTGTCCGTCCTCGTCAACCGCTACATCCGTCCGCTCGACGCTCTCGCGACGACGTCGAGCAAGGACCTCGGCCTCTGAGGACGGTCGGCTCCTCGGCGGCTACTGACCTCCTCTCTTCTCCGAGGACGACTTCGGGCGCATCCTCCGGCCCCCGGGTACTTGGCGCGACCGTGAGCACCTGGATCCGGAATGTAGCGAACGGGCTGCCGACTACGTGACG
>JANLYC010000149.1:0-3346 GCA_031365435.1 Nocardioidaceae bacterium | reverse complement strand
TGAGCAGGTCGCGCTCACGAGGTGTGGGGTCGGCGCCGAGCAGCTTGGCCGCCTGGAGGTACGGGATCACGCGAGCGGCGAGATCCTCGACTCCCAAGGCGCGCAGGTGCGACGCGTTGATCGCCTCACACTTCTTCATGTCGAAACGGGCCGGATTCGGGTTGACCCGGTCGATCGTGAACGCCTCGACCATCTCGTCCATCGTGAAGATGTCGCGGTCCTCAGCGATCGCCCACCCCAGCAGGGCCAGATAGTTGAGCAGTCCCTCCGGCAGGAACCCCCGGTCGCGATAGGCGAGGAGGTTGGACTCCGGATCGCGTTTGGACAGCTTCTTGTTCCCTTGACCCATGACGTACGGCAGGTGCCCGAACGCCGGCGTAGACCCGGTTCCGACACCGATCTTCGCCAGGGCGTCGTACAGGACGAGCTGACGCGGCGTCGACGAGAGCAGGTCCTCGCCGCGCAAGACGTGGGTGATCTCCATCAGGGCGTCGTCCACCGGGTTCACCAGGGTGTAGAGCGGATGCCCGTTCGCCCGCACCAGCACGTAGTCAGGGACGTGCTCCGCCTTGAACGTGATCTCACCCCGCACCAGGTCGTGGAACGTGATGTCTGCGTCCGGCACCCGGAAGCGCACGACCGGAGCGCGACCGTCCGCCTCGAAGGCCGCGGTCTGGTCGGCCGTGAGCTCGCGGCAGTGCCCGTCGTATCCGGGGGCCCGCCCCTCGGCGCGGGCTCGCGCGTTCCGCTCGTCGAGCTCGAGCTGGGAGCAGTAGCAGTAGTACGCGTTGCCGGCGGCGATGAGCTTGGCCGTCACGTCCGCGTACAGGTCGTAACGCTCGGACTGGCGATACGGACCGAAGGGGCCGCCTACCTCTGGACCCTCGTCCCAGTCGAGGCCGAGCCAGCGCATCACTTCGAGCAGGGTGTCGTAGGAGTCCTGGCTGTCGCGGCTCGCGTCGGTGTCCTCGATGCGAAAGACGAACGTGCCACCGAGATGGCGCACGAACGCCCAGTTGAACAATGCTGTACGAGCGAGGCCGACGTGCGGGTTGCCGGTCGGGGACGGGCAGAAGCGCACGCGGACGCGAGACGCAGCCGTGCCGCCTTCAGTCACGAGAGACCACCCTGTTCTTCAAAGTTCCGATGCCGTCAACGGTGACAGACACGTCGTCGCCGGCCTGCATCGGGCCGACCCCCGCCGGCGTTCCCGTGAGCACGACGTCGCCGGGCAACAGCGTCATGAACGACGTGATGTAGGCGACGATGGTCGGGACGTCGAAGATCATCAGGCTCGTGTTGCCGTCCTGCTTGAGCTCGCCGTTGAGCTCGGTACGGATCGCCAGCTCTGAGGGGTCGAGCTCGGTCTCGATCCAGGGACCCAGCGGACAGAACGAGTCGAAGCCCTTCGCCCGGGCCCACTGCCCGTCTGTGTCCTGCAGGTCGCGCGCGGTCACGTCGTTGCCGATCGTGTAGCCGTAGATCACGTCGCCGGCACGCTCGACCGGTACGTCGCGACAGATCCGTCCGATGACGACGCCGAGCTCGCCCTCGAAGTGCACCAGCTTGCTCTGCGTGGGATAGACGATCGGGTCGAAAGGGCCGATGACAGACGTGTTCGGCTTGAGAAAGACCAATGGCTCGGTCGGCACGTCGTGGTCGAGCTCCTCGGCGTGCGCCACATAGTTGCGCCCGACGCAGACGACCTTGCTGCGTGGGATCACGGGTGCGAGCAGTCGGACGTCGGCGAGCGACACCTGCTCCCCCGTGAGCTCGATCCCGGAGTACAACGGGTCGCCGGCCACGGTCGCGATGATCTCCTCGCCGCCGGCGCCGCCGATCACGCCGAACTGGGGTTCCTCACCGGTGGTGTATCGCGCAATCCTCACGGGGGCAGAGCCTACCTGCCGGGCTTGGGGTGCCCGCGCGCCGAGGGACGGGGGGCCGAGCTCTCGATGGACGAGGTGACGGTCCTCACTCCGCCTACGATGTCGGCATGTCCGGGGCGCCCGAGGTCATCCTCACCGAGCGGCAGTGGCGCGCGCGGCAGTCCGCGCACGAGCAGCGCGTCGACAGGTGGATCACGCCCTACCTCGAGCGGCGCAGTCGCGGCGTGGCTCATCCCGTCGAGGACTTCTTGTTCTCGTACTACTCGAACCGACCGGCGACGTTGCGTCGCTGGCATCCGGGCATCGGTGTCGCGCTCACCGGCGATGTGCGGGAGTTCGAGGAACGCCCCGGGTACGTCGTCTCGGCGGGGACAGCCCGGATCGACCTGCGGTTGTCCGGGCGGCGGCGCGAGGCTGTGCGGTGGATCCGTGATCTGGTCACCGCAACGGTTGGCCGCCCCGCGGCTCTTCGTTGCTTCGGTTTGCACGAGTGGGCCATGGTCTACCGCCAGAACGCCGACGAGCGACGTCATGCGTCGTACCCGCTCCGGCTCGGCCCGCGGATCACCGACCAGGTGGCCGAGTCGTCTCGGATCACGTGCACTCACTACGACGCGTTTCGCTTCTTCACCCAACCGGCACGAGCGCTCAACCTGCTGGAGCCGAGCCGGGACAGGCAGCCCGAGCTCGACCAGCCAGGTTGTCTTCACGCTGCGATGGACTGTTACAAGTGGGCTTACAAGCTAGTCCCGCTCGCCACGGCTGAGTTGGTTGCGGACTGCTTTGAACTCGCCCGTGAGGTGCGGGAGGTCGACATGCGCGCCTCGCCCTACGACCTGAGCAGTCTTGGCGTGGACCCGATCCCGATTGAATCCGCCGCCGGCAGGGCCGCTTATGTGAAGCACCAGCGAGACTTCGCCGAGCGGTCCAACGCTCTGCGCAAGCACCTGCTCGCCGTCTGCCATGCCGCGCTGCCGGATGGGGAGTCAGACGCGCCTTCGCAGGTCGAGCCTGCCCAGGCCTAGTTTCCTCATCGAGTGTGACCGCTCGGGCTCGTGTCGAAAATTCGTTGAATTCCCTTGTGGACAACGGGGTCTGGGGTCGGCGCTGGTCAGAAAGTGTCGGTGGGCCGTCTTAGGTTGGGTTCATGAGTACGACGCAGGGACCGCCACCGGCCGTGGGCATCGACGATGCCTTCGGGCGTGGTTTCGCCGACGTGCGGACCCGGCTCGCGGACCTGGTCGATGCTCCCACGTGGTCGCTGAATGATGCCCGGCTGGGCCGGCGGATCAGCGAGGCACTCGCGGTCCGGGCTGCTGCTGATGAGCTGGTGGCGCGGCTGGTCGCCGAAGCCGATGACCGCAACCTGCCCCACCGACTTGGTGCCTCCTCCACGAGAGCGCACCTGATGACGACCCACCGCATGTCAGCGGGTGAAGCGTCCCGGACGGTGCGGA
>JANLYC010000137.1:0-4357 GCA_031365435.1 Nocardioidaceae bacterium | reverse complement strand
GGTTCCCGCTCGACAAGGTGCACGTGCGCTCAAAGACCGGCACGGCAGAGGTCTACGGCAAACAGACGACGTCGTGGGTCGCCAGCTACGACAAGCGCTATGTCGTCATCATGCAGATCTCCCAGGGCGGCACGGGTTCGGGAACATCTGGCGACTCGGTCCGCAGGATCTGGGAGGCGCTGTACGGCGTCCACGGCGAGAAGGTCAGCTTGAGCCGGGCGGCAGAACCCGGCGCTAGGCCGCCCGTCGGGTTACCGGTCTTCCGCAAGGACGGTGCGATCGCCCCGCCGGTTCTCAGATCACCCGCCCGCCGTTATGACGTGCGATCGGCCTCTTCGACCCGGGCGACGACGAACCGGGGTCAGCGTGACGGCCCGCCATGGTGATGACCGCTCCGGTCGCGACGAGCCGGACCTCTCGGCGGGTCAACGTCACCGAGCACCGCTCCGCCTGGCGACGGCTCGACTGGGCGTTGGTGACCTCCACCACGGCGCTGCTCGCGATCGGCACGATGCTCGTCTGGTCCGCGACCGCCGGCAATCAGGCCCTCACGGCCGGCGACCCCACGGCGTACGTCGCCAAACACGCGATGAACGTGGCGATCGGCCTCGCGCTGGCGTTCCTCGTCGCCGCGACAGACCACCGATGGGTGCGGATCTGGGCACCCCTGGTGTACGCCGGCGCCGTGGTCGGGCTCGCGCTGGTGCTGTCACCGATCGGCGCTGTCATCAACGGGTCCCGCTCGTGGATCCTGCTCGGGGGGATGTCGATCCAGCCGGCTGAGTTCGCCAAGCTCGGCGTCGTGGTGGGGCTGGCGCTGGTGCTCGCGGAGAAGACGGAGCACCGCAAAGGACTCCTGCAGCTCCGTGATCGCGACGTCGTGGCTGCCCTCTTGATCGTGGCGATCCCGGCGATGCTGATCATGGCCCAGCCCGATCTCGGCACGATGCTCGTGCTCACCGTGACCGTCTTCGGGCTGCTGGCTGTGGCAGGAACGCCGAAACGCTGGCTGTTCGGGATGGCCGGGGCGGCTTTGGTGGCGGCGGTCGCGGCCGTCCAGCTCGGCGTCCTGAAGGGGTACCAGCTGCTCCGTTTCGAGGCCTTCATCGACCCGACGCTCGACCCACGCGGAGCCGGCTACAACACGACCCAGGCCCGGATCGCGATCGGCAACGGCGGGTTGTTCGGGCAGGGTCTGTTCCACGGGTCGCAGACGCAGTCCGGCTTCGTGCCCGAGCAGCACACCGACTTCGTGTTCACCGTGGCGGGGGAGGAGCTCGGACTGGTCGGCGCTGGCGCGATCATCGCGCTGTACCTCGTGCTGCTCTGGCGGGCGGTGCGGATCGCCAGCCTGGCCGACGACATGTTCGGACGACTGGCCGGCGCCGGGATCGTCTGCTGGTTCGGTTTTCAGGCGTTCCAGAACATCGGGATGTGCCTCGGCATCATGCCCGTGACCGGCGTACCGCTGCCGCTCGTGTCGTACGGGGGCACGTCGATGTTCGCCTCGCTCATGGCGGTCGGGCTGCTGCTCAACATCCATCTACGCACCGAGCGTGCGCTCGGCCTCGGTGTCGTCCTCCGCGGCCGTTACGCCCGCTCCCGCCGCATCTAGCCGGCCCGTGGCGTTTGCCTTGTTCACAAGCCAGGTGGCTTGTGAACAAGGCAAACGTGCCTTGGGGACTAGGTGCTTGCCTTGTTGACTCCCCTCCGGCTGGGCCGCACTCGTAGGCTGAAGGCGTGATCTGCCGTACGACGAGAGAGGCGCGGCCATGACGCAGCACAAGATCGGGGTGCTCGGCACGGGCATCGTGGGTCAGACCCTGAGTCGCCGCCTCGCCGAACTGGGGTACGACGTCCTGGTCGGCGCGCGGTCACGCGAATCCGACAGCCTTGCCGCCTTCGCCGATATGCCGGGGGTGACGACCGGGTCGTTCGCAGACGCGGCGGCCCACGGCGAGATCGTCATCAACGCCACCAACGGCCAGCGCTCACTCGAGGCGCTCGCCCAGGCCGGTGCTGATCAGCTCGCAGGCAAGCCCCTTCTCGACGTGTCGAACGACCTCGAGCCGGTCCAGGGCGGCTTCCCCAAGCCGGTCGCGACCAGCGACAACTCCCTGGCCCAGCGCATCCAGGCCGCCTTTCCGGACGCCCGTGTGGTGAAGTCGCTCAACACGATGAACTGCAACGTCATGGCGGACCCGGGCAGCGTCGCCGGTGACCACGCCGTGTTCCTCAGTGGAGATGATGCCGACGCCAAGAGCGCCGTGTCCCAGATGCTGGCCGACTTCGGCTGGCGACCCCAGCAGATCGTCGACCTCGGCGGCATCGACACCGCGCCGGCCGTCGAGATGCTGATGGCGCTGTGGCTGCGGGTGCTGGCAGCCCGTGGCATGGATCCCGCGTTCAACTGGGCGATCCACTCCGGCTAGGGCGTCAGCCGCTCGGCCCGGCCAAATCCGTGTCGGCCACGCAGCCGCTCGAGCCCGAGTTTTGAAGACCGGGACGCAGCCCGCGTACCCTGAGTCGTTGATCCCGCCCAACCTCTGGAGCCCACCCGCCATGCCTGTCGAGTCCGTCTTCGCGAAGCTCGAGCCGCTGCTGCCGACCGTTCAGAAGCCGATCCAGTACGTCGGCGGCGAGCTCAACTCGACCACCAAGGACTGGGACTCGGTCTCGGTGCGCTGGGCGCTGATGTACCCCGATGCCTACGAGGTCGGACTGCCCAACCAGGGGGTCCAGATCTTGTACGAAATCCTCAACGAGCGCGACTGGATCCTGGCCGAGCGCACGTACTCCGTGTTCTCCGACATGGAGCAGGTGATGCGCGACAACGGCATCCCGCAGTTCACCGTCGACGGGCACCGGCCGGTCGGTGAGTTCGACCTGCTCGGGCTGTCGTTCTCGACTGAGCTCGGCTACACGAACGTGCTGACCGCGCTGGACCTGGCCGGCATACCCCTGCATGCGTCGGACCGCGACGACACGCACCCGATCGTGCTCGCCGGCGGCCACTCGGCGTTCAACCCCGAACCGGTGGCGGACTTCATCGACGCGGCTGTGCTCGGTGACGGCGAGGAGGTCGTGCTCGCGATCAGCGACCTGGTCCGCGAGTGGAAGGCCGAAGGCAGCCCCGGGGGGCGCGACGAGGTACTCCTGCGGTTGGCGAAGTCCGGGGGTGTGTACGTGCCCAGGTTCTACGACGTGGAATACCTCCCCGACGGCCGGATCAAGCGCGTTGCACCGAACCGGTCCGGGGTCCCGTGGCGTGTCCACAAGCACACGTTGATGGACTTGGACCAGTGGCCCTACCCGCGCAACCCGCTCGTCCCGCTCGCCGAGACCGTCCACGAGCGGTACTCCGTGGAGATCTTCCGCGGCTGCACCCGTGGCTGCCGGTTCTGCCAAGCAGGGATGATCACCCGCCCGGTACGCGAGCGCTCGATCAAGACGATCGGTGACATGGTGCAGAACGGCATCGACAAGTCTGGCTTCGAGGAGGTCGGGCTGCTCTCCCTGTCGAGCGCCGACCACAGTGAGATCGCCGATGTCGCCAAGGGCCTTGCCGATCGGTATGACGGCACCAACGTGTCGCTCTCGTTGCCGTCCACCCGCGTCGACGCGTTTAACATCACGTTGGCCAACGAGTTCTCGCGCAACGGCCGCCGATCAGGTCTCACCTTTGCTCCCGAAGGCGGGTCGGAACGGCTGCGCAAGGTCATCAACAAGATGGTGTCCGAAGAGGACCTCATCCGGACGGTGGCGGCGGCGTACTCGCACGGCTGGCGGCAGGTGAAGCTGTACTTCATGTGCGGCCTGCCGACCGAGACCGACGAGGATGTCCTCGAGATCGCGGACTTGGCAAAGAAAGTCATCGCCACCGGTCGTGAG
The DNA here is from genome assembly GCA_031365435.1 of Nocardioidaceae bacterium. Lineage (GTDB taxonomy): Bacteria > Actinomycetota > Actinomycetes > Propionibacteriales > Nocardioidaceae > JANLYC01. Next base: position 466 of record JANLYC010000137.1, on the reverse strand, counting down.
GTTTCCGGTCAACGCGACATCCGTTGCACCGTGTCGATCGGTGGCTTCGTGCCCAAGCCGCACACGCCGTTCCAATGGGCTGCGCAGCTCGATCACGAGACCACCGACTCGAGGCTGCAGAAGCTGCGGGACAACGTGCGCGCGGACAAGCAGTACGGTCGCGCCATCGGTTTTCGCTATCACGACGGCAAGCCCGGCATCGTCGAAGGACTGCTGTCGCGCGGGGACCGCAGGGTCGGCCGCATCATCGAAGAGGTGTGGCGCGATGGGGGTCGTTTCGACGGCTGGAGCGAGCACTTCTCGTACGACCGCTGGGTGGCTGCCTGCGAGCGCGCCCTGGTCGACGAGCCCGTCGATCTCGACTGGTACACCGTGCGCGAGCGCGAGTATGCCGAAGTGCTGCCCTGGGACCACCTCGACTCCGGGCTCGACCGCGACTGGCTGTGGGAAGACTGGCAGGACGCCC
>JANLYC010000121.1:0-9819 GCA_031365435.1 Nocardioidaceae bacterium | reverse complement strand
GACCTCGCCGTCGCCGTTGCGCGCAAGTTGACGGGCCGTAAGGACGGCCTTCGTGTGAGAGGTGATCTGTTCCCACTGGCTCACCCAGGCATCGAGGGCGGCGCGGCCAGCAGCGTTGGTCCGCAACACCTTGCGCGCGGGACCAGTTGGGCTGGCCTCTGCCTGCTGGTCGACCAGGCCTTGCTTTCCCAGCCGTGTCACCAGCGGGTAGATGGTTCCGTAGCCCGCATTCGGGAAACCATGTTCGTTCAGCCGCTGTACCAGGCCGTAGGCGTGCTGCGGTGCGACGTCAAGGATGGCCAGCACGCACATGTCCAGCACGCCGCGCATGAGCAGTGTCTCGCGCGAAGATGGGTCCTCATGCCTTTCCGACGTATCTATCATGCGTGACATAATACCAATGTCCCACCGGCACCCCACGCACCGTGTCAGTCAGAGGCCGGCCGTGACGGCCGAGCAGCCGCAGCCGTCGTCGCCCGCATATCGGACCCGTCGTCGCCCGTCGGCACGACGTGACAAGATCGCTTTTGTGAGCGATGCCCGGACCCTCGACGGCACGCTCGCCGCCGCTGAGGCAGCGGGGGACCCGCCCATCAAGTCGTGCACTCACCCGCGACTGGCCCTGCTGGCGCTGGCGATCGGTGGCTTCGCCATCGGGACCACGGAGTTCGTCTCGATGGGGTTGTTGCCCAACATCGCCCGGGGTGTCGACGTCTCGATCCCTGCTGCTGGCCACGCCGTCTCGACGTACGCGCTCGGGGTCGTCGTCGGTGCGCCCTTGCTGGCCATCCTCGGGGCGAGGATGTCGCGGTACCGGCTGCTCCTGTGGCTGATGGCCGCGTTCACGGTCGGAAATCTCGCCTCTGCCCTGGCGCCGAGCTACCACGCCCTGCTGGTGGCCCGGTTCGCGGCTGGACTCCCGCACGGGGCGTTCTTCGGCATCGGAGCTGTCGTCGGGCGTCGCTGGTCGCACCGCATCGGCGGGCGTGGGCGGTGTCGATGATGTTGGCCGGGCTGACGGTCGCCAACATCGTGGGCGTTCCGCTGGGCACCCTGCTCGGCCAGAACGTGGGGTGGCGTTGGCCGTATGTCGCAGTCGCGCTCATCGGGCTGGGCACGTTCGCCGCCACGGTCGCCTGGATTCCTCGCGACCGCCCTACGCGTCACGCCTCGGTCGCCCGCGAGCTCTCGGCGCTGACCAAGCTCCAGGTTTGGCTGACCCTTCTCATCGGCGCCGTCGGCTTCGGTGGCATGTTCGCGGCTTACACGTACATCACGCCGACCCTGACCACGCTCGGCGGCTTCAGCGAGCGCGCCGTCACCCCGCTACTGGCCGTCTACGGCGTAGGCATGACGCTGGGCATCGTGCTGGGCGGGCGGCTGGCGGACCGGTCGTTGCGGTGGACTTTGGTTGGCGGTCTGGTGTACGCGATGGTCATCCTCGGCACGTTCGCTTGGCTTGTCACGAACCAGGTGACCGCCGTCGTCGGCGTCCTGCTGCTCGGGACGGTCGGGTCCTTGATCGTGCCGGCGCTGCAGACCAGGCTCATGGACGTCGCCCATGACGGGCAGGTGCTGGCCGGAGCCCTCAACCACTCGACCCTCAACCTCGCCAACGCAGCGGGTGCCTGGCTCGGTGGGCTCGTGCTCGCCGCCGGCTACGGCTACGAATGGCCGGCCCGCGTTGGTGTCGTCCTCGCCCTGGCCGGGTTGGGTGCCTGTGCGGTGGCGTTCGGGCTCGAAGATCGCAGCCGGCGCCGCTGACGACCCGCGACACCGTACGACTGCGTGGGGTTACTGACCCAGCACCGTGAGCGGTCCTGTCGACAGCGACGTGCCGGGTGGTTCTCGGCCGGCGTTATCGGCCGGTCTACAGCCGCTGCTACTTGCCCTGGTCGCCTTCGATGACGACCTTCTGGAAGTCCTGGTCGAGCCGGACGTCGACGACGGAGTCGTCGGGCCTGGTGACCTCGACCTCCCACGTGGCGCCGTTCTCGGAGTCGCGCTCGACGGAGTTCGCAGTGCCACCGCCCGTGAGCTTGAGCGCAGCCTTCGTGGCGTCCTTGGCCTGTGGCCCGGTGACGGTGGTGTTCTTGTCGTCCCCGGCCCGGCCGTGACCGGAGGCGGCAACGGCCACGCCGGTGGCCGAGCCGACAACCAGAACCGCGGCGCCCAGGCCGGTGATCAGAGTGCGCTTCTGCATGGCTGCTCCTTCGTCTGTTCCGCGCGACGATGATGTCGGCAGGTCGTCCGAGCAGGCTAGGTCGGCCAGCCTGTGAGGGCGCTGAGCCTCTCAGGTGCGGCTCGACCGGCGTCCCAACAGTCCGGCCAGCAGCGTCGCCAGGTGCTCCGGCTCACGGTCGCCCAGCTCCGGGCCGCCGAGCTGGCTGATCTGCGTGCGGCACGAGAACCCGTCCGCCACCACGACGCCTCCTGGATCATCGGCCAGGTACGGGCGGAAGGACTGGTCGGCGCACGCGCGCGAGACCTCGGCGTGGCCGGCCTCGAAGCCGAAGTTTCCGGCGAGTCCGCAGCAGCCTTCGTCGACGCTCTGCACCTGGAGCCCGAGGCGTTGCAGCAGGGCACGATCGGCGTCGCTGCCGACCGTGGCGCGTTGGTGGCAGTGGAACTGCACCACCGCCGACGCGGCGGCGGCATCACTGGCGTCCTCCGCGCGGCTCGGCCGGGGGAGCGGACGATCGACCAGGACCTCGGCCAGGCCCACCACGCGCCGTGCCACCCGTGCGGCGGCAGCGGTGGCAAGCAGCGCAACCGACTCCTCTCGCAGCGCCGACGCGCAGCTGGGCTCGAGGACGACGATCGGTCGGTTGTCTTCGAGGTCGTCGAGCTCCGCAACCGTGCGGGCGAGGACCCGCTTGGCTCGGTCGAGCTGACCGGTCGAGATCCAGGTGAGACCACAACAGCGGCCGCGTCCAGCGGTCTCGACCTCGAGGCCGGAAGCGGTCAGGACCGCCACCGCATCGTCGACGACTCCGGGGTCGAAGGTCGCGGTGAACGTGTCGACCCACAGCACCACGCCGGAGACGTCGGTGCCGCGGCCAGGGTGCGGCCGTAACCGCCGTACCGGCCGATCGGCGAGCAGCGGAAAGTCCCGGTCAGGGTCCAGACCTCCGGCACGACTCAGCCAGCGATGGATGCCGGGAGTCGCGAGCAGGCGGTTGGTGAGACGTGGCATCCGTCGCGCAGCCGCCAACCAGAGGGGCAGCCAGCCCAGTGCATAGTGCGCCCGCGGTCGGCGGTGGCCGCGATAACGCTGGTGGAGGTATTCCACCTTGTAGGTGGCCATGTCGACCGAGACCGGGCACTCGCTGCTGCACGCCTTGCACAGCAGACACAGGTCGAGCGCTTCGGCGACGGCCTCGTGGTCCCACCGGTCATGGTCGAGTCGACCCTCGACGAGGTCGGAGAGCAGGCGGGCCCGACCCCGGGTGCTGTGGCGGTCGTCGTGGGTGGCGTCGTATGACGGGCACATGCCCCCGCTCGGAGACCGGCACGCCCCGACCCCGACGCAGCGACGCAGCGCCTTGTTCAGGTCCCCGTCGTCATCGGCGTACGGGAAGGCCAGCGGCAGGGAAACCCGGTGGCCGCTCGCCAGGCGCAGGTCGGCGTCGACCGGGGCAGGATCGACGATGATGCCCGGGTTGAGCAACCGGGCGGGGTCGAAGGCGTGCGCGAACGCGTCGAATGCGCCGAGGAGGTCGGCGTCGTACATCCGCGACAGCAGCGCAGAGCGAGCCCGCCCGTCGCCGTGCTCGCCCGTGAGCGACCCGCCATGACGCACCACGAGGTCTGCGGCAGCGCCCTGGAACTCCGCGTAGTCGTGGCGCCCCTGCGCGGTGAGCAAGTCGTGGTCGATGCGGATGTGGACGCATCCCTCGCCGAAGTGGCCGTACAACACCCCGTCGCGCCCACGGTCGGCGAGCAACGAGCGGAAGCCGGTGAGGTAGGACGCCAGGGCGTCGACCGGGACGGCCGCGTCCTCCCAGCCCGGCCAGCACTCGCGCCCATCGGGTAGCCGGGTCGACAGTCCAGCGCCCTTCTCGCGGATCTGCCAGATCGCCCGGGCGACCTGTGCGTCGAGGGCTTCCTGGACGTCGACTGCTCCGCCGTCAGCTGCTGTGCGGCGTACGACGGTCGCCACATCGCCCAGGTCGTTGGCGTCACCGCCGATCTCGACGAGCAGCCAGGCCTGGCCGGCCGGCATCGGGGGAGTGCGAGCCGGCCCCCGACTGTCCTCGAACGCGCGGAGCATCCTGACGTCCATGCCTTCGATCGTGAGTACGCCGGGCAGGACCAGGCCGGCAGCAAGCGCGGCAGCGTGCACGATGTCGGTGCAGCCGATCACGAGGAGCCGCGTGTGTTGGGGTAGGCGGACCAGATCGAGCGTCGCGGACGTGATGACCGCGCAGGTGCCCTCGCTGCCGACCAGCGCCTTGGCCACGTCGAAGCCGTGCTCGGGCAGTAGGTGGTGCAGGGCGTAGCCGGAGATCTGCCGGTCGAAACGGCCGAGTCGGGTGCGGAGGGCAGCCAATGATTCGTCGCGCAGGTCGATGAGCTGGCTGGACAACGCAGCCGGCAACGGCGGCACCTCGCCGTGGCCCTCGCGGTGGTCGCCGACGCCGGCGCGGCCGCCATCGGCGAGCACGACCTCCAGCCCACGTGTGTTGGCGGCCGTCGTGCCCCAGGCCACCGAGTGCGAACCGCAGGCGTTGGTGCCCAGCATCCCGCCGACGGTGCAGCGGTCGTGGGTCGAGGGGTCCGGCCCGAACCGCAGGCCGTGCGGCTCGAGGCGTCGTTGCAGCGTGTCGAGGACGAGACCAGGCTCGACGACGGCCACCAGCTCCATAGGGTCGATCGAGAGCACGCGGCCCAGGTGTCGGTGGAAGTCCAGCACGACGCCTCGTCCGATGGCGTTGCCCGCGATGTTCGTGCCCGCGCCCCGTGAGGTCACAGGCACACCTTCGCGCCGGCAGGTGTCGAGCACGGACACGACATCGTCGACGTCACGCGGGAAGACGACGCACGCCGGGACCACCCGATGGTTGGACGCGTCGGCGGCGTACACGGAGCGGGTGCCCGCGTCGGTCGCGACCTCTCCGGTCAGCCGGTCGCCGAGCATCGTGGCGAATGCCAGGTCCGGCGGCGACATCCGGGCGTCCTCGGTGACGGTCACGAGGCCACCGTAGCCACGTGGCGACCCACCCCGGGATACCCATCTGCACAAGTTCCAGCCGGTCAAGGACCGCGCTGTGGCTGTGCTGCTCTGCGAGACTGGCTGTGTGCATGTCGCCCTGTGGATTGTCGTTCTGGTGGCGACCGTCACCGCGGTCACGGGGTTGGCTCGTCGTTCGCCCGTTCCGGCTCCGCTGGTGCTCACCCTGGTCGGCCTCGGTGCGTCGTACATCCCGAGCGTTCCGGAGGTTGAGCTCACCCCCGACCTGGTACTCATCGGCTTCCTGCCGCCGCTGCTGTATGCCGCGGCGCTGGAGACATCCCTCATCGACTTCAGGGCGAACCGGCGGCCGATCGCCCTGCTGTCCGTCGGTCTGGTCATCGTCAACACGATCCTGGTCGGGCTCGTGGCCTGGTGGGTGCTGCCGATCCCGGCGGCGCCGGCCTTCGCGCTGGGGGCCGTCGTCGCCCCGCCTGACGCGGTCGCGGCCACCGCGATCGCCCGACGGATCGGGATGCCACGCCGGATGGTGACGATCCTCCAGGGCGAGAGCCTCGTCAACGACGCCACCGCCCTGGTCGCGCTCCGTACGGCGATCGTGGCCGCCGCCGGGACCATCAGCGTCTGGGAGGTCGGACTGCGGTTCGTGCTCGTGGCGGCGGGTGGCGTCGTCGTGGGCGTCGTGGTCGCGGGGGTGACGGGCAAGGTTCGTCGTCATATCGATGACGAGGTCCTGGACACGGCCGTTTCGTTCGTCACGCCCTTCGCCGCCTATCTCCTGGCTGAGGAGGTGCACGCGTCCGGTGTGCTCGCCGTCGTCGTGACCGGCCTGATCCTCAGTCACAACTCTCACCTCATGCAGTCGGCGTCGTCGCGGGTGTTCGAGCGCACCAACTGGGCCTCGGTGCAGTTCATGCTCGAGAACGCGGTGTTCCTCTTGATCGGCCTGCAAGTGCGCTCGATCCTCGACCATGCGGCCAACAACTCGCTGAGCACTGGACGGATCATCCTTGCCTGCGTGGCCGTGACCGCCACCACGATGGTGGTGCGGCCACTGTGGGTGTTTCCCGCGACCTACCTGCCGCGGCTGATCCCCAGCGTGCGCGCCGTTGATCCCTTCCCTCCGTGGACCGTGCCGGCGGCGATCTCATGGGCCGGCATGCGAGGTGTGGTGACGCTGGCGGCCGCGTTCATCCTGCCCGCCGACACCCCGCAACGCGATGTGCTCATCCTGATCGCCCTGGTCGTCGTAGGGGCCACCCTGCTAATCCAGGGGTCCTCGCTGCCCTGGTTGTTGCGCCGGCTGGGCCTGACCGGGCCGGATCCGGCTGAGGATGCACTCCAGGCCGCCAGCGTGTCGCAGCGGGCGGCGTCCGCAGGGCTGCGGCGGCTGGAAGAACTGCGGACCGAGGACGACTCAGCGGCGGTCATCGAGCGGCTCGAACGGCGCAGCATGGAACGCGCCGAAGGGATGTGGGAACGGCTGGGTGGCTCGGCGGAGACCCCGAGTCAGGCCTTCGCCCGGCTGCGCACCGCGATGATCGAGGCGGAGCGACGTGAGCTGATCCGGCTGCGGAACGAGGGGGCGGTCCCTGACGAGGTGATGCGTCGGGTGATCGCTGCGATCGACATCGAAGAGACCGTGCTCGACCTCGGGCAGAGCTGGAGCGGGGAAGATCGCGACGGGGTGCTCCGAGCTCCCGGCGTGGGTGGCGGGTGTGAGCACCTGGAGCAGGTCGTGCCGACGCCGACACCTTCCACTCCGAACGGATGTGAGGAATGCCTGCGCGACGGGCTCGAGTGGGTGCACCTGCGGCTGTGCTTGACGTGTGGCCACGTCGGCTGCTGCAACTCATCAGTGGGCAAGCACGCCGACGCCCACTTCAACGAGACGCACCATCCGGTCATGCGCAGCTTCGAACCCGGCGAGGTCTGGCGCTGGTGCTTCGTCGACGAGCTGCTCGGCTGAGGCGCGCTGGCCGGTCGAGGGTGGCTGCTCGCTCAGCCGTGACGGGTGCGCGCGGCGGTGATCACCTGGTCGAAGACCTGACGGTCCAAAGCAGCACCCTCGCGGCGTACAGAGTCGGCGTCGACCTCGATCAACCGGTCCAGGCGCACCTCGCTGGGGCGATGCTGAGAGTCCCAGGCGCCGGTGCCGATGTCCATCCAGTGCCGCCCCTGCCGGGCTTCCTGGGCGACGTCGCGGTCGTGGTCCTTGCTCGTGAGCATGAGTCCGACGAGGTGGTGGCGAGCATCGTCGCGGCGGCCGATGACCAGGATCGGCCGATCCTTGCCACGGCTGGCGTCCTCCTCGTAGGGCACCCAGGTCCAGACCACCTCACCGGGATCGGGACGGCCGTCGGAGCGGGGAGAGTAGGAGATCTTGAGGGGTCCGGACGAGGGGACGCCTCGTGGCGCCGGCGTGGGTGTCGGCCTGTTGCCCGGCTGGCGCCGTCCGGCGGTGGGGCTTCGCGTCATACCGGCGAGCCGCTCGCGCGCCGTACGTCCCACCAGCCGGAGAAGTCGCGCGCTCAATGATTCCGGCATCGGGCCTGCTTCCGGACGGTGACGTATGCCTAGTGAACAAGGCAAAGCCTGACTGAACCAAGCGTGTTTGCCTAGTTCACAGGCCACCTGGCTTGTGAACTAGGCAAACGCCACGGCCAGGGGAGCTAGCAGCCGCAGGTGTAGTAGACGATGTCCCAGTGGCTGCCCTCGTTGGTGTAGACGTTGCCGGAGGCGGCCTGGTACATCGGGTACCCGTCACCGCGCAGGCCGGTGTAGCTGTAGTGCGAGGTGATGTAGTTGTCGTTGCACGTCGACCGGGAGATGTCGACCTTGTAGCCGTTCCAGTGGCTGTAGGTGCCGCTGGCGTGTCCCGTCTCTGTGCCACCGGTGATGTTGACGGCGCAGCCGCTGACCCGCTTGTAGGTCTTGATGCCGTCCACGGTCGACTGGTTGATCTGCTCGTATGACGTACACGTGGAGTTGTAGCGGTTGGTGCAACCGCCACTCGACGACCGGGTGATGCCGACGGCTGACAGCTGCGAGGCGGCCTGGGCGTCCGTGAGCTTGGTGACGGCGCTGGCACTCGACATGGGGGCGACAGTGGCGGCGACCAGTGCGACGACTCCGGCCGAGGCCAGTCCGGTACGACGAAGCAGGAGCGAGGGCGGGCGTGGTGACAGGTGGGTGCGCGACATGTGCTTATCCGTTCTGCAGCGGGTGCGCTGCGTGGGGGAACTCGTCTTTCGTGGTCGACGCCTGATGGCACCGGCCTCTCGCTGTGTCTAGCAGGGGAGAGGGTCAGACTCCGCGTTCGGAGGAACGGCTGCGAGGGCCCGAGCCGGCTTTATGCAGTGGCGCATCGTGGTGCGGTACGTATCCTGGGGTCCTGATGTGCGCGCAGTCCTCCACCGTCGAGCCACTGCCGTTCACCATCGCCTACCCCGCCCAGCTGCCGGTCTCGCAGCGGAGGGACGACATCGCCGCAGCCATCCGTGACCATCAGGTCGTGATCGTCGCGGGAGAGACCGGGAGCGTGAAGACGACCCAGCTGCCGAAGATCTGCCTCGAGCTCGGTCGTGGGCGCGAGGGTCGGTTGATCGGCCACACGCAGCCCCGCCGCATCGCCGCGCGCACCGTGGCCGAGCGCATCGCCGAGGAGCTCGGTGTCGAGCTCGGCAGCCACGTGGGTTACCAGGTGCGGTTCACCGACCGGTCGAGTGCGCGCACCACCGTCAAGGTGATGACGGACGGCATCCTCCTCGCCGAGATCCAGCGCGACCGTGACCTGAGCGGCTACGACACGATCATCATCGACGAGGCGCACGAGCGCAGCCTCAACATCGACTTCATCCTCGGCTACTTGAAGCAGCTGCTGCCGAAACGTCCGGACCTGAAAGTCGTGATCACCTCGGCGACGATCGATCCTGAGCGCTTCTCCCAGCACTTCGACGACGCGCCGATCATCGAGGTCTCCGGGCGGATGTTCCCGGTCGAAGTGCGCTACCGCGAGCTCGTGGAGGACCAGACCCAGGGCATCACCGATGCGGTGACCGAGTTGATGCGCGAGGGGCCGGGCGACATCTTGGTGTTCTGCTCGGGCGAGCGTGAGATCCGCGACGCCGCGGAAGCCTTGAAGAAGCTGACGCTGCCGCGGGCCGTCGGACTACTGGAGGTCCTCCCGCTGTACGCACGACTGTCCGCAGCCGAGCAGCACCGCGTCTTCGCGCCGCACAGCACCCGGCGCGTGGTGCTCGCGACGAACGTGGCCGAGACGTCGCTCACCGTTCCGGGCATCCACTACGTCGTCGACACCGGCCTGGCTCGGATCTCGCGTTTCAACCCTCGCACCAAAGTCCAGCGCCTTCCGATCGAGCCGATCTCGCAGGCCAGCGCCAACCAGCGCAAGGGCCGCTGCGGGCGGGTGGCCGAGGGGATCTGCATCCGGCTGTATGCCGAGGAGGACTTCGAGGCAAGGCCGGACTACACCGAACCGGAGATCCTGCGTACCAACCTCGCCTCGGTCATCCTGCAGATGACGGCCCTCGGCCTCGGGGACGTGGCCAGGTTCCCGTTCGTCGAGCCGCCTGACACGCGTGCGGTGGCTTCAGGCATGCAGC
>JANLYC010000391.1:0-6678 GCA_031365435.1 Nocardioidaceae bacterium | reverse complement strand
CGGAACAACGTGTTGGACAACGAGCAGTCGCCCCAGAAGAACCCGCCCAGATGGAGCCGGGTGACCAGCACGACGAGCGCGTCGACCAGACGTGGAATCGTGTCGGGACGCATGCCCCGCGAGAACAGCTCGCGGTACGGCATCGAGTGCTTGAGGTGGCGCGTGACCAGGACCGGCTCGATCTCGTCACCGTCGGGGCTCTCGCGGCCCGTCACCACTCCCACCGGCTCCACCGCGGGCTCACGCATGCGGCGCAGGTCGCGCAGCAGGCGGTACTCCGCCAGCGCGATCGGCTCGCGGGTCTCCTTGACGGCGAACACCTGGTCGCCGAGTCGGACGAAGCGCACGATGTGGCGGGACAGTCCCCGCGGCAACGGCACCATGAACGGGCCGTCCCACTCCTCGAGCGGCTGGTGCCAGGGCAGGGTCACCAACGCCGGGTGCGGACTGGTCGCGACGATGCGCAGGGCCATACGGCAGATCCTTGCACGCTCGCCGGCAAGCCGGTGACCGGCCATTTGCCGACCGGCCTTGGTCAGGCAGGGCCGCGCCCGGGCCGCTCCTGGATCGCGTCGCGGGTGATGCCGTGGTTCTCCTCGGTGGCGAGCCAGGCCGGACCGGGGGCGGTCTCGCCTTCGACATCGTCGGGGTTGCTGAGCGCACAGGTTCGCAGGCTCAGGCAGCCACAGCCGACGCAGCCCGTGAGCTTGGTCCTGAGGCGTTGAAGGTCGGCGATCTGCTGGTCGATGCGGGCCGTCCAGTGGCGTGAGACGCGAGCCCAGTCGGCCTTGGTCGGCGTACGTCGGTCGGGGAGGGTCGCCAAGGCGGCGCTGATCTCCTCAAGGCTGAGACCGACGCGCTGGGCTGCCCGGATGAACGCGACCCGCCTCAACATGTGGCGGGGATAGCGGCGCTGGTTGCCGCTCGTGCGCGCGGCCTCGAGGAGACCAGTCTCCTCGTAGAAGCGCAACGCGGATGCCGCGACCCCTGAACGAGACGAGAGCTCGCCGATCGTCAGGTGGGTGGGCATCCGCGTCATGCCACCTCCACGTGGTTACTGCTTGAACGCGTCCTTCACGTTCTCACCGGCCTGCTTCAAGTTGGCCTTGCTCTGGTCGGTCTTGCCCTCACGGCGCATGCTCTCGTCGCCGGTGGCGTCGCCGGTCATCTCCTTGGCCTTGCCCTTGACCTCTTCGGCCTTGTTCTTCAGCTTGTCGTCGTTGCTCATCTCAGACCCTCCGTCACGCCTCGTGAAGCGCCGGGAGCGGTTGGCTGCCCGACGGACCTGCTGACGGGTTCGTACCCATCGCAGCGCCCGGCATGCAGTCCGGCTCCATGAGAGCGGTCTCACCAGACAGACGAAGAAATATTCTTGACTTCAAGTCTACTTGAAGTTGCACAGTCTTCCCATGACGATTCTGACAAGACCGGACCCCACGCGGAGCTTCGCGTACGACGACCTCCGACACCTCATGTCCCTCCAGACCGGGGACGAGAAGCACGACGCATCAGCGACGTCGACGCTGGATGTCCTCTGGGTGCTGTACGACCAGGTCCTCGACGTCTCACCCGACCGGGTCGAGGACCCCCTGCGGGACCGGTTCCTGCTCAGCAAGGGCCATGGGCCGATGGCCTACTACGCAGTCCTCGCAGCCAGAGGCTTTGTCCCGGTCGACTGGCTGTCCGGCTATGGGAGCTTCACCTCCCCGCTCGGCTACCACCCGGACCGCAACCTGGTGCCGGGCGTCGAGATCTCGTCCGGTTCGCTCGGGCACGGGCTGCCGTTGGCGCTGGGTACGGCGCTCGGCCTGCGGGCGCAAGGCCTGCCGTCGCGCGTGGTCGTCCTCGTGGGGGACGCCGAGCTCGACGAAGGCACCAACGCCGAGGCGATTGCAGCAGCCGGTGCTCTCGGGCTCGACCGACTCACGGTGGTCGCCATCGACAACAGGTCCGCCTCCCTGGGCTGGAGGGGCGGGCTCGAACGCCGCTTCGACGTCGAGGGCTGGGCGACTCAACGCGTCGACGGACGTGACCACGCCGCCCTGCGCAGCGCGCTGCGTCATACCGATGATGCCGCTCCGACGCTTGTCGTCGCAGAAGTCGAGGAGAAGTGATGACGACCGTGCATACCTCCGCCCGCGACCGGGTGCGTCCGGCCTTGCCGATGCGTGAGCAGTTCGTGGCGACCACCACGGAGCTGTTGGACCAGGACCTGTCCGTCGCGCTGGTGCTTGCCGACATCTCCGTCGCCATGTTTCCGCAGGCGAAAGCGCGACATCCGAAGCGCGTCGTCAACGTCGGCATCCGGGAGCAGCTGGCCGTCAACGTCGGGGCCGGCATGGCGTTGACCGGCTTGCGGCCGATCGTCCACACGATCGCGTCCTTCCTCGTCGAGCGCTCGTTCGAGCAGATCAAGCTCGGCTTCAGCCACCAGGACGTCGGGGGAGTCCTGGTGAGCAACGGAGCGTCGTACGACAGCTCTCAGGGCGGCCGCACCCACCAGTCCCCGGGTGACGTCGCGCTCATCGACACCCTGCCCGGCTGGGACATCCACGTGCCTGGGCACCCGGCTGAGCTCGACACGCTGCTTCGTGAGGCGGTGGCTGGTTCGGGCCGCGTCTACATCCGGACCAGCGTGCGCTCCAACCGCGAGGCACATCCGACCGGTGGCTTTCACGTGATCCGGCGCGGCGGCCAGGGGACGGTCCTCGCGATCGGACCGATGCTCGACAACGTGCTCGCCGCGGTCCACGACCTCGACATCACGGTGCTGTACGCCGCAACGGTCCGGCCGTTCGACGCCGACACCCTGGCGCGCACTCTCGGGACCGCCGACGTGATCATCGTGGAGCCGTACGCCGTGGGGACGTCAGCCGCGGTGGTCTCGGAGGCGTTGGTGCACGTGCCGCACCGCGTGAAGTCGATCGGCGTGCCCCGGATCGAGCTGCGACGGTACGGGACACCGGGCCAGCACGAGGCCGAGCACGGTCTCGATCCGGCCGGCCTCCGCCGCACGATCGGTGACTTCCTGTTCCTGCGTGGCTGAGAGGCAGGACGCCGGGCCTTGACATTGCATGCTGATATGGGCATATGATCGAGTCATGGCACGAGCGGCGACCACGACGGATGCCTTCAACGCGGTCGCCGAGCCCAGACGGCGGGACATCCTCGATGCGCTCGTCGGTGGGGAGCGGCCGGTCAATGACCTGGTCGCGCTGCTCGGGCTGGCACAACCCCAGGTGTCCAAGCATCTGCGCGTGCTGCGCGAGGTGGGTCTGGTGGACGTCCGTGACGAGGGTCGGCAGCGGCTGTACCGACTCAACGGCACCCCGCTCAAGACCATGCACGACTGGGTAAGCACCTTCGAGCGCACCTGGACGGAGCGCTTCGACCGGTTGGACTCCGTGCTGACGGAGCTCAAGGAGAAGGAGGCCCGAGATGGTGGCACAGACCAGTAGTGGCAAGGCGGTGGTGACGCTGCCGACCGAGACGCAGATCATGGTCACGCGGGAGTTCGACGCACCGAGGCACCTGGTGTACCGCGCGTGGACCACACCCGAGCTGATCAAGCGGTGGTGGAGCGGACAACGCGGTGAGGTGACGAGTGTCGAGGTCGACCTTCGGGTCGGTGGGGCCTGGCGTTACGTGATGATGGCCAACGAAGGATTCGAGGTCGCCTTCCACGGTGAGTACCGCGAGCTCGTTCCGGACGAGCTCATCGTCAGCACCGAGGTCTACGAGGCCGTGCCGGACGCCGTGGCGGTCGACACGGTGCGGTTCGTCGAGACGGCGGGGCGTACGACGGCGACGCTCGTCGTCGAGCACTCGTCTAAGGAACATCGCGACGCCCACATCGACTACGGCATGGAGGACGGCCTGCAGGAGGCCCTGGACGCGCTCGAACAGGTCGCGCTGTCGCTGCGCTGATCTGCCGGCTGCGTGAGATCGTGGCGGCATGGTGGGCCGCGACAGTCCGGGCATCCGCGAGCCGGTGCGGCTGGCGATGTGGTCAGGGCCGCGCAACATCTCCACAGCGATGATGCGGTCGTGGGAGAACCGACCCGACACGATCGTCGTCGACGAGCCGTTGTACCCGCACTTCCTGGCAGCGACCGGTATCGACCATCCCGGCCGCGACGAGGTCCTGGCGGTGGGCGAGACCGACTGGCGGGTCGTCGTGGACCAGCTGTTGGGGCCGGTCCCGGCGGGGATCGCGGTGTTCTTCCAGAAGCACATGGCCCACCACCTCGTGCCTGGGCTCGAGCACGGCTGGATGCGCGCACTCACCAACGTCCTGCTGATCCGGGAGCCCGGCGAGGTCGTCGCGTCGTACGTGAAGGCGCGCGAGCAGGTCTCGGCCGACGACATCGGATTGCCGCAACAGGCGATGCTGTATGACGAGTGGACGTCGTGGGGCATGACGCCCCGCGTCATCGACGCCGCCGACTTCCTCCGCGACCCCGAGACCCACCTGCGCGGCCTCTGCGACCTGGTGGGCGTCGACTTCACCGACGCGATGCTGAGGTGGCCTTCCGGTCGGCGGGACACCGACGGGGTCTGGGGGCCGCATTGGTATGACGCGGTCTGGTCGTCGACCGGCTTCACGCCGTACGTCCCGCGCGTGGTCGACCTCGAGGGGCGCCCGGCTGAGGTGGCTGCGAAGTGCCTTCCGGCGTACGAGCGGCTGCATGCCCTGCGCTGGACGCCGTGAGGCAACCGGTCAGCCGCCGTCGAAGGCGACTTCGGTCGTCCAGCCGGCGTTGGGGCGGAGTGAGGCTGCGTAGATCGCCTCCGCGACCAGAGCCGGGTCGAACGGCGTACCCGGCCCGAGGGTGCCGTTGACCGTCAAGGACATCGCGCGGATGCCGTCGTCGCGCACGGTGGCATCGATGCTTCGGACGAGGTTGCGCAACGCGGCCTTCTGCACGCCGAGGGAGGCAGCCCGGTGCCACGGCTTGTCGGCAGCCATGCTGCCGGTGGCGGTGATGCGGCCGCCGGAGGTCATGTGCGGCCGAGCGGCCTGGACGGCGTCGAGGAGGCTGGCGGCGCCGAGCCGGACGTCCTCGAGCAGCTCGTCGACGCTGAGCTCGAGCGGGGTCTTGTCGCGGAACAGGCTGGGGTTGAAGTGCAGGTGGTCGATCGTGCCGGAGAACGCCGAAAACCGCTCGACGGCGGCACGGAACTCGGAGCTGTCGGTGATGTCGACGGCGGTCCAGCCCGCGGTGATCCCGGCGTCCTGAAGTTCTTTCCCGAGCTGCTCGACCTGCTGCTCGCCGCGTGAGATGAGCGCGACGGCATACTCCTCCCGGCCGAACCGGTGTGCGATCGCCGCCCCCAGTCCCGGGCCGGCTCCGACGATGACGATCACGCGATTTCCCATGCCCAGACCCTAACCACAGCCTGGGTCAGCCGGTGATCGGTGCTGGGTCGGTAGGCTCGCGGCCATGCCAGGGCAGAACGACGCAACGACGGACCGGGTCGCCCTCGTGACGGGCGCGAGCCGCGGGATCGGACGTGCGGTGGCCGTGGAACTGAGCAGGCAGGGCCTGCGGGTGGCGTTGACGGCACGCAGTGAGGACGACTTGCGTGAGACAGCGGCCGCCTGTGCCGGCGAGACCCTGGTCGTGCCCGCCGACCTGACCCGGCCGGACGCGGCTGATCAGGTGTTTGCCGAGGTCGAGCACACGTGGGGGTCCGTCGACGTGCTCGTCGCCAACGCGGGAGCCGGCGTGTCGGCCCGGCTGCACCGCACCACGGACGAGGAGTGGCAGCGCATGCTCGACCTCAACCTGACCGCGCCGTTTCGATGTGTACGCCGCGCGCTGCCCCACATGCTCGACGCCGAACACGGACGGATCGTGGTCATCGCGAGTGTGGCGGCCAAGATCGGCGAGCCGTACATCGCGGCGTACACCGCGAGCAAGCACGGCGTGCTCGGCATGGTCAGGTCGGCGGCCGCGGAGGTCGCGCGCAGCGGAGTGACGATCAACGCGATCTGTCCCGGGTATGTCGACACGCCGATGACCGATGCGACGGTGGCCGGCATCGTCTCGCGGACCGGCCGTACCGAGGCGCAGGCCCGGCAGATCCTGGCTGACAAGCAGCCGAACGGTCGTCTGGTCACTCCCGAGGAGGTCGCCGCCGCGGTCTGGCTCTGCGTGGTCAACGGGTCGGTCAACGGGCAAGGCATCAACGTCGACGGGGGAGCGGTCCAGTCGTGAGCCTCGAACGGGTCAACCCGGTGTCCCTGGCGGCGCCGCGCGGCTTCTCGCACGCGGTCGTCGGATCGGGGCGGGTGGTCTTCCTGGCCGGGCAGACCGGACTGGACGCCCAGGGGAACGTGGTGGCGGGGGGGCTGGTCGCGCAGTTCGAGCAGGCACTCGGCAACCTGCTGGCGGCGTTGGCCGCGGCCGGCGGCACACCCGACCAGCTCGCGTCGATGACGATCTACATCGTCGACATGGACGACTATCGCGCACAGGCCACCGAGATCGGTCGCGTCTGGAGACGGTTGGTCGGCGCCGACTACCCGGCCATGGCGGGCATCGGCGTGACCCGCCTGTGGGACGAGGACGCCCTCGTCGAGGTCCAAGGCCTCGCCGTCCTCTGACCCGGCTGCCACACTTCAAGGCAGTAGTCATGCCTCCAACATAGCGGTTGGCAGCAGCCTCGCCAACC
>JANLYC010000104.1:0-10246 GCA_031365435.1 Nocardioidaceae bacterium | reverse complement strand
TCACGCCCCCGGAGAAGCCGGATCCCAAGCGCCACATCCCGGTCAGCCGTCCGAACATCGTCGAGCTGTGCGAGCAGCTCGTCAAGATCGTCGAGAAGACGTTCGAGTCGATCTGGCGACAGCTCGGTCTCTCAGTCGACTGGAGCCAGACCTACACCACGATCGGGCCGGTCTCGCAGGCCGCGTCCCAGCGTGCCTTCCTGCGCAACCTGGCCCGCGGCGAGGCGTACAAGGCCGAGGCGCCGACGCTTTGGGACGTGACGTTCCAGACTGCGGTGGCCCAGGCCGAGCTCGAGGCGCGCGAGTATCCCGGTCACTACCACCGCATCGCCTTCCACGGCGACGACGGGCCGCTGCACATCGAGACGACCCGACCCGAGCTGATTGCGGCGTGCGTCGCCCTGATCGCGCACCCCGACGACGAGCGCTACCAGTCCCTCTTCGGCACGACGGTCCGCTCCCCCGTCTTCGGTGTCGAGCTCCCCGTGCTGGCTCATCCGGCGGCCGAGCCCGACAAGGGTGCGGGCATCGCGATGTGCTGCACCTTCGGTGATCTGACCGACGTGCAGTGGTGGCGCGAGCTGCAGCTCCCGGTGCGGGTCATCATCGGGCGGGACGGACGCATCCAACGCGATACTCCGGCGTGGATCACCGGCGAGGCCGGTCAAGCGGCGTACGCCGAACTCACCGGGAAGACCGTCTTCAGCGCCCGCGAAGTCATGGTGGAGATGCTGCGCCAGTCGGGCGACCTCGAGGGCGAGCCGTCACCGACGATGCGGATGGCGAACTTCTACGAGAACGGCGACAAGCCGCTCGAGATCGTCGCCAGCCGTCAGTGGTACATCACGAACGGCGGCCGCGACGAGAAGCTGCAGCGCGAGCTGATCGAGCGGGCGCACGAGATCACCTGGGTGCCGGAGTTCATGAAGCACCGCTTCACCAACTGGACCGACAACCTCAACGGGGACTGGCTGATCTCGCGGCAACGCTTCTCGGGTGTGACGTTCCCGGTCTGGTACCGCCTCGCGGACGACGGCGAGGTGTTGCACGACGAGATGCTGCTCGCCACCGAGGACCGGCTCCCCGTCGACCCGTCCACAGATGTCCCGGACGGGTACGACGAGTCGCAGCGCGGCAAGCCGGGCGGCTTCGTCGGCGACGCCGACATCATGGACACGTGGGCGACGTCGTCACTGACCCCGCACATCGCCGGACGCTGGGAGAATGACAACGACCTGTTCGAGCGCGTCTTTCCGATGGACCTCAACACCCATGCGCACGAGATCATCCGCACCTGGCTGTTCTCCCGCGTCGTGCGCGCGCATCTCGAGAACCACACGGTCCCGTGGACCCACTGCATGATCTCCGGCTTCGTCGTCGACCCCGACCGCAAGAAGATGTCGAAGTCCAAGGGCAACGCCGTGGTCCCGACCGAGATCCTCGACACGTACGGCGCCGACGCCGTCCGCTGGCGCGCCGCCACGGCCCGCCCGGGCCTCGACTCGCCCTTCGACGAGTCGCAGATGAAGGTCGGCCGGCGCCTTGCGATGAAGGTGTTGAACGCTTCGAAGTTCGTGCTCAGCATGGGTGAGGCGCACGGCGACACGATGAGCATCACCGATCCGGTCGACCTGGCGATGATCCGGCGGCTGCGACAGGTGATCAAGGAGGCGACCCGAGCGTTCGAGGCGTACGACTACACCTCGGCTCTCGAGACGACCGAGAAGTTCTTCTGGACGTTCTGCGACGACTACCTCGAGCTCGTCAAGGAGCGTGCGTACGGCGGTCGAGGTGACGACGCGGCCAACTCCGCCCGCGTCGCCCTGACCGCCGCCCTGTCAGTCCAGCTGCGACTCCTGGCGCCGTTCCTCCCCTACGTCACCGAGGAGGTCTGGTCGTGGTTCAACAACGGCTCGATCCACCGCGCGGCGTGGCCTGCCCAGGATGACGACCTGCCCAGCGTCCCGCAGGACCCAGACCTGCTCGTTGCGGTCGCCGAGGCGCTGGCCGGCATACGGGGGGCGAAGTCGACCGCGAAGGTGTCGATGCGTACCGAGGTCTCAGCCGCAACGATCACAGGTCCAGCGGACAGGTTGGCGCTGGTCGAGCGCGGCCTGGCCGATCTGAAGGCCGCGGGTCGCATCGTCGGCGACGTCGTCCTGAATCCGCGCGAGGGTGATGACGGCCGGCTCGTCGTCACCGCTGAGCTGGCCGACGCCACACCCGCCTGACCGAGCACCGCCTGACCGAGCACCGCCTGACCCGTTTCTGAAGCGGGTCTCCGGATCGATTTCCGGGAAGCGGTGCTCGGTAGAGCCAGGCAGCGATCAGACAGCGTCGAGTACCGGCTCCGCTTCAGGCACTGACAGCTGCACGAGCTCCTCGTCGCGCACGAGGACCAGCGCAGCCACGCAGCCCAAGGCCGCGATCGCGGCGCCGGCCCAGAACGCAGCCTGGAACCCGGACACGAGCGCGTCCGGCACCCGTACGCCTGCCGCGAGCTTGCTGTCGGTCGCTGAGATCGCGATGGACGACAGCAACGCGATCCCCACGGCGCCACCGATCTGCTGCGACGTGTTGATCAGACCCGACGCGAGACCCGCCTCTTCCTGCCGTATGCCGGCCAGCGCTGCGATCGAGATCGGCACGAAGCACAGCGCCATCCCGAGCGCAACGACCAGGAACCCCGGCAGCAGCGCCGTCGCGTAGGAGTCGCCCGCGTCGATGCGGGTGAAGGACAGCAGCCCCACGGCCAGCAGCGCCATCCCGGTGGCGATCAGCGGCCGCACCCCGACCCGGCCAACCAAAGCGGCGGCGACATTGGCCCAGATGATCGAGGTGCCTGCGACCGCGAGGTAGGCGAAGCCGGTCTTCATGGCCGAGTAGCCGAGCACCTCCTGCATGTAGAGCGTCAGCATGAGGAACATCGAGAACAGCGCCGTCCCCAGGATGAACCCGGCGACGTTGGCGCCGAGCACCGTGCGCGTCCGCAGAATGCCGAAACGCATGAGGGGTTCTTGGACCCGGTTCTCGCGGCGTACGAATCCAACGAGCAGAGCAGCGGCGACCGCGAACGTGGCCAGCGTCCTTGCCGCGCCCCAGCCCCATTCATTGCCCTGCGTGATGGCCAGCACGAGCGTGCTGAGCCCGGCGGTGATCAAGGCGGCGCCGAGCGTGTCGAATCCGCGGACCCGCGAGTCGCGGCTCTCGCTGAGCAGCACGGGGATGAGTCCCAGCGCGACCAGCCCGACGGGGATGTTGACGAAGAAGATCCACTCCCACGAGAGCGAATCAGTGAGCACTCCCCCGAGCAGAACACCGGCGGCAGCACCGAAGCCGCCGACGGCACCCCAGACACCGAGAGCGATGTTGCGGTCGCGACCCTCCCGGAAGGAGGTCATCAGGATCGAGAGCGCGGCAGGCGAGATGGCGGCAGCACCGAGACCCTGGATAGCGCGTGCGCCGATCAGCGAGACCTCCGACCAGGCGAGCCCGCACAAGAGCGACCCCAAGGTGAAGGCGAGGATGCCGGCGATGAAGATGCGGCGACGGCCCAGGATGTCGGCGGTCCGGCCACCGAGCAGCAGGAAGCCGCCGAAGACGAGCGCGTAGGCACTGATGACCCACTGCAGGTTGGCCTGGGAGAAGTTCAGGTCCGTCTGGATCGAGGGCAGTGCGACGTTCACGATGGCGACGTCGAGCACCACCATGAACTGCACGGCGCTGAGGAGAGCCAGTCCGAACCACTTGAGTTGTGGTGACGTGATCATGAGAAAACTTCCTTGTCAAGAGCGAGCACTTGTGAACGTACAGCGGTAACTTTCAAATGACAAGTGATTAATTTGCAATCCGCTAGTGGCCGGTGCAAAATGGAAAGCGATGAAGACCTACGACCAGTACTGTCCGATCGCCCACTCACTGGGGCTCGTCGGTGAGCGCTGGACGCTGCTCGTCGTACGCGAGCTGTTCTACGGTCCCAAGCGCTACACCGATCTGGTCGACAGCCTGCCGGGGATCGGCACCAACGTGTTGGCCGCTCGCCTCAAGGAGCTCGAGACGAACGGGCTGATCGAGAAGCGCCGTCTCCCGCCGCCCGCTGCCTCCACCGTCTACGAGCTGACCGACGAGGGCCGGCTGCTTCGGCCCGTGCTCCACGAGCTCGCACGGTTCGGCGCTCGGCTCATCGGACCTCCGCCGGCCGAGGCGCTGAACGACAACTGGCTCCAGCATGCGCTCGACCTGGGACTGTCGCCCGTGTCGCCGCGCGCACGTATCGGCTTCCGCATCGGCGCCGACGAGGCCTCTCTGGTCGACGGCGAGGTGGTCGCCGGCATCGTGGCCGACCTCGACCTGCTCGTAGAGGCCGACCCCACGAGCTTCTACTACCTGGTCATCGAGGGGCGCCACGACGGCGTACACATCGAAGGCGACCCCGCGATCCTCGAGCAGCTCATCCGGTCCTTCTCGCCTCAAGCCGCGTCACTGTCCCCCGCCACCTCTTGACCGCACACCCCCTGACCCGCTGCATGGCCCGTCTGCGGCGCCGATCTCGAGGTCGGGCGGTGACCGGCCAGGCTTAGGGTCAGAGCATGGGTGACACCGTGATCCGTCGCCGGGTCGTCGTACACGGCCGAGTCCAAGGCGTCTTCTTCCGCGACAGCTGCCAGCGACAGGCTGCCGCCGAAGGCGTCACCGGCTGGGTCTCGAACGAGCCGGACGGCACCGTGCTGGCAGTCCTCGAGGGGTCCCCCGACGCCGTACGCCGCTTGGTCGACTGGTGTCGAACCGGCCCGCCGTCCGCGCGCGTCTCCGCCGTTG
Source organism: Nocardioidaceae bacterium (assembly GCA_031365435.1). Lineage (GTDB taxonomy): Bacteria > Actinomycetota > Actinomycetes > Propionibacteriales > Nocardioidaceae > JANLYC01. The sequence continues at coordinate 5,428 of JANLYC010000104.1, read as the reverse complement.
ACGTCACGGGCGAGGTCCCACAGGGCGAGCGTCGTTTCGTGGTGCGCTGACCCACGGGCCAAAACAACCGACCCACCGACCGACTCAGCTGGGGCCGCCGACAACGACGCCCCGTAGGCTCGACTGCATGACTCGGATCGCGGCCGTGCACCCCGTCCTCCCCGGGCACGTCTACAGCCAGACCGAGATCACCGAGCGGTTCGCGGACTACTGCCTGGGTGGCAGGAGCGACGCAAGCGCCGCCAAGCACGGACTGCTGCGTCGACTGCATCGCAGTGCGGCCGTCACGACACGGCATCTGGCCCTGCCGATCGAACGCTATCCAGAGCTCGACGGGTTCGGCGCCGCCAACGACGCGTTCATCGAGGTCGCGGTCGAGCTGGGCAGCAAGGCGATCCTCGGGGCACTGGACGAGGCTGGGGTCCGGCCTGACGAGGTGGACTACGTCATCTCCACGACCGTGACCGGCGCGGCGGTGCCTTCGATCGAAGCCCGCATCGCCACCGTCATCGGGCTACGTCCCGATGTCCGCCGCCTGCCGCTGTTCGGACTCGGCTGCGTCGCCGGCGCATCGGGCCTGGCCCGGCTGCACGACCTCCTTCGGGGCGACCCCGGTGGCGTCGGGGTCCTGCTGTCCGTGGAGCTGTGTTCGCTGACCGTCCAACGCGACGACCCGTCCACGGCCAACCTCGTCGCCAGTGGCCTCTTCGGAGACGGCGCTGCAGCCGTCGTGGCCGTGGGCGACGACCGGGAAGAGCCCGGGCCTGGCATCGTCGACAGCGTGGCCCATCTCTACCCCGACACCCAGCGCGCCATGGGGTGGGACATCGGCGCCACGGGCCTCAGGATCGTGCTCGGCACCGAGGTGCCCGACCTGGTGACCGAGTACCTCGGTGAGGACGTCCGCCAGTTCCTCAAGTCGCATGACCTGTCCATCAGCGACGTGGCCGCATGGGTGGCCCATCCTGGCGGTCCGAAGGTGCTCGACGCCATGCGCGACGCTCTCGGACTCCACGGCGACGAGCTCGCCCTGACGTGGAGCTCCCTGGATCGCATCGGCAACCTGTCCTCGTCCTCGGTCCTGCACGTCCTTCGCGACACGCTCGACCAGCGCCGTCCTCTCCACGGAACGCCGGGGCTGCTGCTCGCGATGGGGCCGGGGTTCTGCTCCGAGCTGGTCCTGCTGCAGTGGTGATGAGGCGCGGAGTGACGCAGCGATGACGGCGTACCTCGTCCTCATCGGCCTGGTCTGCGTCGAACGTCTCGCAGAGCTGGTGGTCTCGACCCGCCACGCGGCGGCCATGCGGGCGAGCGGCGGCGTGGAGTTCGGCGTGGGCCACTACCCGTTCATGGTCGCCTTGCACGCGGCGTTCCTCGCCGGCTGCTTCATCGAGCCGACCGCCGCGGGGCGACCCTTCATCTCCCTGCTGGGCTGGCCGATGCTGGCGGTGGCAGCTGCCGCGATGGCGTTGAGATGGTGGTGCATCTCGACGCTGGGCGAGCAGTGGAACACCCGGGTGATCGTGGCGCCGACCAGACCACTCGTCCGTGCCGGTCCGTACCGCTGGCTCCGCCACCCCAACTACGTCGCGGTCGTGCTCGAAGGCGTCGCGCTACCACTCGTGCACACCGCCTGGGTCACGGCAACCACCTTCACCGTGCTCAACGCCATCGTGCTGGCGCTGCGGATCCGCGTCGAGAACGCAGCCCTGGCAACTGCCGACTCCGAGACGGCGCATGCGTGACCTGATCGTCGTGGGTGGCGGTCCGGTCGGACTCGCCACGGCGCTGTACGCGGACCGGGCCGGCCTGTCGGTCGTCGTCGTGGAGTCGCGCTCGACCCCGATCGACAAGGCATGCGGCGAGGGCCTGATGCCCGGCGCTGTGGCGGCGCTTCGTGATCTCGGCGTGTCGCCGGAAGGGCGCCCCCTTCGCGGCATTCGATACCTCCGCGGTCGCCGGTCGGCGCAGGCGCACTTCACGGCAGGTCCTGGGCTCGGCGTCCGGCGTACGGCGTTGCAGTCCTGCCTCGCCGACGCGGTCACGGCGCGCGGCATCGAGACCGTGCAGGCGACCGTCGACGCGGTCGAGCAGGACGACTGTGCCGTACATGCAGGGGGCCAGACAGCCCGCTACCTGGCCGGCGCCGACGGCCTCCACTCGGCCGTACGCCGGTTGAGCGGGCTCGCCCTGCCGGCTGACGCACGACCCCGATTCGGGTTGCGCCGCCACTTCGCCGTCAGCCCGTGGACAGATCTGGTCGAGGTGCACTGGGGTCGTGACCTCGAGGCCTACGTCACCCCGGTCGGGGACCAGCTCGTCGGGCTGGCGTTGCTGACGAGCCGCCGCGAGCCGTTCGAGCCGCAGCTCCGTGCCTTCCCCGAGCTGGCTGAGCGACTGGGGGCCGCCGCCGTCGAGCCGGCTACCACCACGCGCGGCGCCGGTCCGCTGCGCCAGCGGAGCCGTTCCCGGGTCTCCGGCCGGGTGCTGCTCGCCGGGGATGCGTCCGGCTACGTCGATGCGCTGACCGGCGAGGGCGTCGCAGTCGGGCTGGCCTCGGCCCGCGCCCTGGTCGACGCCGTCGCCGCCGATGACCCCGCGGCCTACGAGCAGGCGTGGCTGCGAGCGAGCCGTCGCTACCGATGGATCACCGAGTCGCTGCTCTGGACGCGCAACCACCGGATGACGGCGGCCCTCATCGTGCCCGGCGCGCAGCTGATGCCACCGGTCTTCGGGGCGGCGGTCCGAGCCCTCGCGCGGTAACGCAGCGGCTGGGCTGACGCACGTTGATCGCGGGGCCGGTGCCCGACCGCAGGACGGACGGGCCGACGGACTAGGCGGACTTCTTCTTCTTGGCCGGCTCTTCGCGCGGGATCAAGGTCGGGTTGACGTTGTCGGACACGACTTCGCCGGTCACGACGACCTTGGCGACATCCTCGCGGGACGGCACGTCATACATCACGTTGAGGAGCACTTCCTCGAGGATGGCGCGCAGTCCACGTGCCCCGGTGCCACGCAGCATCGCCTGGCCGGCGATCGCCTCGACCGCGTCCTGGGTGAACTCGAGGTCGACGTTGTCGAGCTCGAACAGCTTCTGGTACTGCTTCGTCAACGCGTTGCGCGGCTCGTTGAGGATGCGGATCAGGTCGTCTTCCTGCAGCTTGTCGACCGTGGCGATCACGGGGAGCCGGCCGACGAACTCGGGGATCAGGCCGAACTTCAGCAGGTCCTCGGGCCGGACGTCGGCGTACAGCGAGTCGACGTCGGAGTCGCTGCGGGCCTTGAGCTCGTTGCTGAAGCCGAGCGACTTCTTGCCGGCCCGCTGCTCGACGATGTGCTCGAGCCCGGCGAAGGCACCGCCGACGATGAACAGGATGTTGGTGGTGTCGATCTGGATGAACTCCTGGTGCGGGTGCTTTCGCCCACCCTGCGGAGGCACCGACGCCGTGGTGCCCTCGAGGATCTTGAGCAGCGCCTGCTGCACGCCTTCACCGGAGACGTCACGCGTGATCGACGGGTTCTCGGACTTGCGGGCGACCTTGTCGACCTCGTCGATGTAGATGATGCCCGTCTCGGCCTTCTTGACGTCGTAGTCAGCGGCCTGGATCAGCTTGAGCAGGATGTTCTCGACGTCTTCACCGACGTAGCCGGCCTCGGTGAGTGCGGTGGCGTCCGCGATCGCGAACGGGAGGTTGAGCATCCGCGCCAGCGTCTGAGCGAGGTAGGTCTTGCCGCAACCGGTCGGTCCGATCATCAAGATGTTGGACTTGGCGAGCTCGACGGCTTCTTCTTTGCCCCGGCTGGACATCGCGGTCCCGACACCGGCCTGGACGCGTTTGTAGTGGTTGTAGACCGCCACGGCCAGCGACTTCTTGGCCGCGTCCTGACCGATCACATATCCGTTGAGGAACTCATAGATCTCGCGCGGCTTGGGAAGCTCCTCGAGACCGAGCTCGCTGCCCTCGGACAGCTCTTCCTCGATGATCTCGTTGCACAGGTCGATGCACTCATCGCAGATGTAGACGCCGGGACCGGCGATGAGCTTCTTGACCTGCTTCTGGCTCTTGCCACAGAAAGAGCATTTCAGCAGGTCGCCACCGTCACCGATCCGTGCCACGCGCGACGTCTCCTTCGCTTCGGGCCGAGGCGCCGTGCGCACCTGGCCTGTTGTCCATGTTGACCGTACCTGTCTGGACCGTCAACAACGGGTAGAACTGCTCAGACGGGTGTCGGTGTCGTCTTCTGGGACTCCAGGATCTGGTCGATCAGGCCGTACTCGATGGCCTGCTCGGCGGTGAGGATCTTGTCCCGCTCGATGTCCCGGCTGACCTCCTCGATGGACCTACCCGTGTTGTCCGCGATCATCTGCTCGAGCAGGGACCGCATCCGCAGGATCTCGTTGGCCTGGATCTCGATGTCGCTGGCCTGTCCGTAGGTGCCTTCGGTGTACGGCTGGTGGATGAGGATGCGGCTGTTGGGCAGCGCCATCCGCTTGCCCTTGGTACCCGCGGCAAGCAGCACGGCCGCGGCCGAGGCAGCCTGGCCGAGGCAGACGGTCTGCACGTCGGGCTTGAGGTAGCGCACGGTGTCGTAGATCGCGGTCAGCGCGGTGAACGAGCCGCCAGGTGAGTTGATGTAGATGCTGATGTCACGGTCGGGGTCCATCTGCTGGAGGCAGAGCAGCTGCGCCATCACGGCGTTCGCGATGTCGTCACTGATCGGCGTACCGAGGAAGATGATGCGGTCCTCGAACAGCTTGGCGAAAGGGTCGATGCGTCGTACGCCGTAGGACGTGCGCTCCTCCCACTGCGGGATGAAGTACTCGGCGCGGGGGGCGGTCTGCTGGTGCAGCGGCACCTGCGAGTCCATGGTCATGTGCGTGGCTCCTCCGAGAGGGACGACAGGGGTGGGGTGAGACAGCGGCCGGCTCATTCGAAGCCCTTCGGTCCGCCCTGTTTGCCGCCGGTGCCGACCTCCGCACCCTGGGCCACGACGTGGTCGATGAAGCCGTAGTCCTTGGCCTGCTCCGCGGTGAACCAGCGGTCGCGGTCGGCATCCTGCTCGACCTGGTCGAGCGGCTGGCCGGTGTGCGTGCTGATCAGGTCGAACAGGATCTTCTTGATGTACAGAGACTGTTCGGCCTGGATCTTGATGTCGGACGCAGAGCCGCCCATCCCTCCCGAAGGCTGGTGCATCATGATCCGCGCGTGGGGCAGCGCGTAGCGCTTGCCCTTGGCGCCGGCGCAGAGCAGGAACTGCCCCATGGAGGCCGCCAGGCCCATGCCGACGGTGGCGACGTCGTTGGAGATGAACTGCATGGTGTCGTAGATCGCCATGCCGGCGTAGACGGAGCCGCCGGGCGAGTTGATAGAGCGACACGTCGCGGGTCGTGTCGTCGGCATCGAGCAGGAGCAGCTTCGCGTTGATC
>JANLYC010000070.1:0-4538 GCA_031365435.1 Nocardioidaceae bacterium | reverse complement strand
GCCACCGTCTGCCGGCCACCCTCCTGCCGGGGGGGGGGGCACCGTCTCACTTGGCCGCGGGCACGGAGTCCAACGCGGCCTCGAGGTCTGACCACAGGTCGTCGACGTCTTCGACCCCGACGCTCATCCGGATGAGGTTCTCCGGAATCGTGGGCGACTCCCCGGCCCAGCGACGCCGTCGTTCCATCGACGACTCGACCCCACCGAGGCTGGTCGCGTGCACCCACAGGACCGTCGCATGGGTCACCACGTCGGCCGCCATGGCTCCGCCGCGCACCTCGATGGCGATGATGCCGCCGAAACCGGGGTAACGGACCCGCTCCACGGCGCGATGCCCGCCCAGCCGACGTACGAGCTCCTTCGCGTTGGACTGCGCGCGTTCGACCCGCAGATGCAGCGTGCGTAGGCCACGCAATGCCAACCACGCCTCCAAGGTGCCGGGCAGCGACCCCATCACCCGCCGCTTCTCGTCCAGGGCGCGGTAGATCTCGTCGGATGCCGTGACGATGACCCCGATCATCGCGTCGGAGTGGCCGGCGAGGTACTTCGTCCCCGAGTGCAGGACCAGGTCGGCACCGAGGTCGAGTGGCCGCTGCACCAGGGGAGTGGCGAACGTGTTGTCCACGAGCACGCGTACGCCCGCTGCCTTTGCGCCGGCACACAGCGCGCTGATGTCGGCCACCTCCAACGCAGGGTTGGTGGGGCTTTCGATCCACAGCAGCGCCACGTCCTCGTTGAGTGCCGCCAGCACGGCCGCGGTGTCATCGATATCGACGAGGACGACCTTGACCAGGCCGCGCGCCTCCAGGGAGGCGAGTTGCGTGAGCATCCCCTGGTAGCAGTGGCGTGAGACGACCACGGTCTCGCCTGGCGCCACGAGGTCGAGCACCGTCGACGCGGCCGCCATGCCCGAGGCGAACGAGAGCGCCTGCCCTCCCTCGAGCTCGCCGACAGCACGCTCGAAGGCCTCCCACGTGGGATTGGCGTAGCGGCCGTACTCCCGCTCGCCGCCCGCGACGTACGTCGAGGCCATCGTCAGCGGCTCGTTCAGGGGCTGGTCGGGCTCGACGGGTGGCCGTCCGAGCTTGACGGCCAACGTCTCGGGGCGCCAGCCCCTCCCGAGCGAGAGGGGTTCGTCAGGAGTGGACGTGGCGCTGTCGTCGTGTGGGGTCACCGGACCATTGTGAGGCAGATACGATCGGCCGGATGAGCGCCTCCCGTAAACCTCGCGTCGCCGTCCTCTTCGGCGGTCGTTCCAGTGAGCACGCGGTCTCATGTTCCACCGCCGCCAGCGTGCTTGCTGCGATCGACCGGGACGCGTACGACGTCGTACCGATCGGGATCAGCACGGAGGGCAAATGGGTCCTCGAGTCCGGCGACGTCGAGCGACTCGCACTCACGGCCGCACACACTCCCCAGGTGGACGGAGCGTCCGCAGCGGTGGTCGTCAGCCAGGATCCGCGACGGCGCCAGATCACCGTCGTCGAGCCCGGCCAGACGCCGGCCGAGCTCGGACAGGTGGACGTCGTGTTCCCGCTGTTGCACGGGCCGTGGGGCGAGGACGGAACGATCCAGGGACTGTTCGAGGTCGGCGGGATCAGGTACGTCGGCTCCGGTGTGCTCGCTTCGGCTGTCGGGATGGACAAGCAGTACATGAAGGTGGTGCTCGCCGCGGCCGGGCTGCCCGTGATCCCGTATGCCGTGATCAAGCCGCGCGAGTGGAAGGACGACCCGGCAGCGGCTCGGGAGGCTGTCGCGTCCCTCGGCTATCCGGTCTTCGTGAAGCCGGCCCGGGGAGGTTCGAGTCTCGGGATCACCAAGGTCACCGCCGCGGGTGACCTCGACTCTGCGATCGAGCATGCACGCGAGTTCGACCCGAAGGTGCTCGTGGAGCCCTCCGCCGAAGGCGCTCGAGAGATCGAGTGCGGCGTGCTCGAGAGGGTGGGCGGCGGCGTCGAAGCGAGTCAGGTCGCGGAGATCACGGGCTACGGCGAGCACGAGTTCTACGACTTCGCGGCCAAGTACCTGGGGGAGGAAGGTGTGACTCTCGAGGTTCCAGCAGACCTTCGCGACGACCTGACGAAGCAGGTCCAGCAGCTGGCGATGGCCGCGTTCGAGGCCCTCGGCTGCGAAGGGTTGGCGCGGGTGGACTTCTTCGTCGGACGTGACGACAAGGTGGTCATCAACGAGATCAACACCATGCCCGGGTTCACGCCGGCGTCGATGTTTCCACGGATGTGGGCCGAGTCGGGCGTCGACTACCCCGAGCTGGTCGACCGGCTCCTCGCACTGGCGTTGCAGCGCTCGACCGGGCTGCGCTGAGACCTGGAGGCGCGCCTCGTTTTCTTGGCCGGGCTTCCGTCGTCGGCATACGGCGAAGGTACGAGAGTGCGCGTGGCAGAGCTGCAGACCCCAAGGCACGTTTGCCTAGTTCACAAGCCACCTGGCTTGTGAACTAGGCAAACGCGGAGGGTCACTGGCAGGGATGCTGCAGGGGGATGAAGTGCTGGATGGGGCGCGCCAGGGTCGTCAGGGGGTCCGCCGCCGACCGGCCCGCGACGTCGGGGACGCTCACCTCGACGTATGCCGACCGGCCGATCGTGGTGAAGGTCAGGGTGCCCTTGATCGGCTGGTCACCCGAGACGTCGCGGCCGTCTTGCGTGGCGAGCCAGCCCACGCCGTTCACCTCGAAGCAGGCCGAGGTCGCCACCAACGCTTTCGGACGTGGTACGCCGCACCGGAGCACGATGGCCGGATCACCCCAAGCGGCTGCCAACGCGTCGGCAGGAGTGACGTCGCGCAACCGCTCGCCGAGCACGCTCGCAGGGAGGCCCCCCATCAGCGCTTGGCACTGAGCCGCCGCCGCACCGATCGGCGTCGGCGCGGTCACCTCGACGGTACCTGGCCCCGACCCGCATCCCGCCAGGATCAGGGCTGACACGACAGCAGATCCGGACCATCCCGCCCACTGCAGCCATCGTGTGTCGGAGCGGGTGCCCGACCAGGTCAGCCGGAGCGGGCGGACCAATACGACGCCCCTGCCACGCAGCAATGCGGGACAGGGGCGGACCAGCGAGGGGAGTCGAGCCACGATCAACCCGACACGCGAGGAGGTCAGATGTGGACGACGGGACAGGTCAGGGTGCGGGTGATGCCATCGATGGACTGGACGCGGGCGACAACCAGCTTGCCGAGCTCGTCGACGTTGCGCGCCTCAGCCCGGACGATGACGTCGTAGGGGCCGGTCACGTCTTCGGCGAGCGTGACGCCCTTGACTCCGGCAATGGCCCTGGCGACCTCCGCGGCCTTGCCGACCTCGGTCTGGATGAGGATGTACGCCTGAACCACCACTGGGGCCTCCTGCTGGTCGGGTCCGTGTCCTGGGGCGGTGATCACGCTACCGCTCCGTTAGGTTGTCACATCCAGCGGTACGGCGAAAGCGAGGGAAACTCCCATGGGCCGAGCACTCCCGGGCAGCCTTGGCGACATCGGTGAATTCGGACTCGTCGACGCCCTCGTCGAACGCTTCGACACCGCCGCGGACAGCCGGGTGATCGTCGGGCCGGGCGACGACGCAGCCGTGATCTCGCTCGGGACCGCCAACGGTGGGCAGGTCGTGGCGTCACTCGACGTACTCGTCCAGGGCCGGCACTTCCGGCTCGACTGGTCCAGCGCGACCGACATCGGCCACAAGGCGGCGGCAGAGAACCTCTCCGACATCAACGCCATGGGGGGACGCGCCACCTGTCTGCTGGTCGGGCTGACGGCTCCTCCCGAGCTCGAGACCCAGTGGGCGCTCGACTTCGCCGACGGGCTGGCAGCCGAGGCGGCCAAGGTCGGAGCTGTCGTCGTAGGTGGAGACGTGACGCGCGGGGACGCCATCACGATCTCGATCGCGGTTCTCGGTACCTGCGGGCACAAGGTCGTACGCCGGTCGGGTGCACAGCCGGGTGACGTCGTCGCGCTGGCGGGTCGGCAGGGTTGGGCCGACGCAGGTTTCGCCGTTCTCGGACGCGGGTTCCGCTCCCCACGCGTAGTCGTGGACGCCCACCGCAGGCCTGAGCCGCCGTACGACGCGGGACCCCAGGCGGCCGAGGCCGGCGCGACGGCCATGATCGATGTGAGTGACGGGCTCTTGCAGGACCTCGGCCACCTCGCCACTGCCAGCAGTGTCGGAATCGACGTCACATCGGCCGGTTTCGACCTGCCGGAGCCGCTGCAGGCGGTCGGGGCTGCTCTTGGAGTGGACCCACTGCGCTTCATCTTGACCGGTGGTGACGACTACAGCCTCGCCGCCACCTTCCCGGCCCGAACCACCCTGCCCAAACCGTGGCGGCGGATCGGGGTCGTGCTCGGCCAAGGCCCGGGCCGGGTCACGGTCGACGGGGCGGAGTACGAGGACGCGGACGGCCACCAGCACTTTCGATGACCCGCGAGGGACCAACCACTCTGAGCCCACAGGCCAACCATCTGAGCCCAACAGAAAGCCCCCGAGACCCGGAGGTCTGGGGGCGTGAGTGGCTCCGCTCGACTAGCGC
>JANLYC010000031.1:0-3826 GCA_031365435.1 Nocardioidaceae bacterium | reverse complement strand
CCCTTGCCTACCCCGAGCCTGCAGACCGCTCGACTGCGGTTGCGCCCGGTGGCCGGCGCGGACGCGGACGCCCTCTTCGCGATGCACAGCAGCGCCTACGTGCTGCGCTACTGGGATGCGCCGCCCTGGAGGGAACGCGCGCGAGCCGAGCGCTTCATCGCGGCTTGCGAGCGCATCGCGGAGGAAGGCAGCGGGGCGCGGCTGGCCGTGGAGCGTGCCTGGGACGGGGTGTTCATCGGATGGTGCGGCCTGACCCGGTGGAACCGGGACTATCGCAGCGCGTCGTTGGGCTACTGCTTCGACGCTGCGGCGTGGGGTGAGGGCTACGCGACGGAGGCCGGGCACGCCTTGCTGCAGTGGACGTTCGACGCGCTGGACCTGAATCGAGTCCAGGCCGAGACCGACACGCGCAACGCGGCTTCTGCGCGCGTCTTGGAGAAGCTCGGGTTCGTGCGTGAGGGGACGCTGCGCGAGGACTGCGTCGTGAACGGCGAGGTGTCGGACTCCTGGGTGTACGGCCTGATCAGGCGTCAGTGGCCGCCGTCGTCCGGGGCAGATCTCGATCGCTAGGTGCCGTCGTACTGTGGTTCGAGAGCAGCCGATGGCATCCGGTCCGACGACGGGACGCCGACGGGTGCTCGACGCCGCGCCAACATCCGCTGCTGCTTGCCCGCTTCCGCCGGCTCCGCAGCACTGTCGTTGCCGTCGTACCGATCAACCACACGAGTCCCGGCCGCGGCCCGGCTGGCGGGTCTGGCTCGCTTCGTCGTCATACACCAGGGCGACGGCGTAGGTCAGCGCATCGCCAGCCTGTCGCTGTGCCCAGTCGATGACCTGCAGTACGTCAGCGCCCGCGATGTCATAGGTGTCGGCCGAGCCACGAGTCGCCGCTTCTCTACTCCCGTGCAGGTAGACCCGGAACCAAGGCTCCGACAGTTCCCAGTGCGAGTCGCGCTCGTCCACACGTTGCACCCGGATGCCTGTCACCGATCAACCCTCACACGGACTTGGCGTCCGCTCGCGGCTATCCGTGAGCGGAGGCGGCACCTGAGGATGCGCGCTCATCTCGCAAGAGCGGGTTGGCCGGTCCTGTCCGGCGTCTCTAGTTGTCCACAAGGGGAATCTCGATCGTGACCCAACCGTGATCCGACATCCGACGCGCGTGCCAGGGCCGCACGCCAGGTGGCGATTCCCGGAGCGCGATCAGGCCGGCGGAGACCAGCTCGTCCAGGCCGGGTCGGCCGCGATCGGGCGCAGCTGGGCCAGGGTCAGGGGGACCTCCGGCGAGGTCGGCGTGGAGTCTGCGCCCCACCTGTCGTCTGCCGAGTTGGCGGCCGCGACGTAGACCTCTCCTCCGCCAGGCCCGCGCAGCACGACCTCGAGGACCGTGACCGGTCCCATCGTCGCGTGCGGCTCCGGGTGGGAGCCGTCATTGTCACCGACGCGCTGGGAGGCGTGGAGGTCTCAGGGATTTCGACAGTGGTCGCCGCGCCCGTAGGGTTTCCGAACATGGCTGAATACGTCTTCACACTGCGCAATGTGCGCAAGGCCCACGGCGACAAGGTGGTCCTCGACAACGTCACGCTGTCGTTCCTCCACGGCGCGAAGATCGGTGTCGTCGGGCCCAACGGCACGGGCAAGTCGACGCTGCTCAAGATCATGGCGGGGCTCGAGCACGCCAACAACGGCGACGCGATCATCGACCCCGACGCGACCGTCGGCATGCTCCAGCAGGAGCCGCCGCTGACCGACGGCACCACCGTCCTCGACAACGTCGAGGAGGCCGTCCACGAGATCAAGAGCAAGCTCGACCGCTACCACGCGATCTCCGAGGAGCTCGCCGACCCCGACGCAGACTACGACAAGCTGCTCGGCGAGATGGGCGACCTCCAGACCGACCTCGACCACGCCAACGCGTGGGACCTCGACAGCCGCCTCGACCAGGCCATGGACGCGCTGCGCTGCCCGCCGCCCGACGTCCTCGTCGACAACCTGTCCGGGGGCGAGCGCCGCCGGGTGGCGCTGTGCAAGCTGCTGCTCCAGCAGCCCGACCTGCTGCTGCTCGACGAGCCCACCAACCACCTCGACGCCGAGTCGGTGCAGTGGCTCGAGGGCCACCTGGCGTCGTACCCAGGTGCCGTCCTGGCAGTGACCCACGACCGCTACTTCCTCGACAACGTCGCCGAGTGGATCCTCGAGCTCGACCGTGGCAAGACCCACCCGTACGAAGGCAACTACTCGACGTATCTCGAGACGAAGAAACAACGCCTGCAGATCGAGGGCCAGAAGGACGCGAAGAGAGCCAAGATGCTCGAGCGCGAGCTCGACTGGGTCCGCTCCAACCCCAAGGCTCGGCAGGCCAAGAGCAAGTCCCGGCTCGCCCGCTACGAGGAGATGGCGGCAGACGCCGACCGCAACCGCAAGGTCGATCTCGGTGAGATCAACATCCCAGCGGGCCCGCGCCTCGGTGACGTCGTGCTGGAAGCGCTTGGCCTGGGCAAGTCCTTTGGTGATCGGGTGCTCATCCACGATCTCGACTTCACGCTGCCGCGCGCCGGCATCGTCGGGGTGATCGGCCCCAACGGGGTAGGGAAGACCACGCTGTTCCGCATGATCATCGGTGAGGAGAAGCCCACCGATGGTGAGCTGAAAGTCGGCCAGACGGTCAAGATCTCGTACGTCGACCAGAGTCGTGGACAGATCGATCCCAACAAAAATGTCTGGGAGGTCGTGTCCGACGGACTCGACTTCATCAAGGTGGCCAACTTCGAGATGCCGAGCCGCGCGTATATCGCGTCGTTCGGCTTCAAGGGACCTGACCAGCAGAAGAAGGCCGGCGTGCTGTCCGGCGGCGAGCGCAACCGGCTCAACCTTGCGCTGACGCTGAAGCTCGGCGGCAACATGCTGCTGCTCGACGAGCCGACCAACGACCTCGACGTCGAGACGTTGCAGTCCCTCGAGGATGCTCTGCTGGAGTTCCCGGGTTGCGCCGTCATCACTTCCCACGACCGGTGGTTCCTCGACCGGACGGCGACACACATCCTCGCCTGGGAGGGTACGGACGACGACGAGGGCAGCTGGTTCTGGTTCGAAGGGAACTTCGAGGCCTACGAGGCCAACAAGGTCGAGCGCCTCGGCGCCGCGGCGGCACGACCGCACCGCGTCACCCACCGGCGCCTCACCCGGGACTGACCGTGCACGCCGCGAGGACGCAGCTCTGGGCGGCCGGGCAGGTCAGGTCGGCGGGCTGAGGATCGGGTCGCGGGGTCCGGACTCGAGCGCCTCCACCACGGCGGTGAAGGCGCGGCCGATGGCCTCCAGGTCCTTGCCCTCCACGACGTCGATCAGGGCAGCTCGGACCGACTCGACGTGGACGGGCGCGGCATCCTCGAGGAGCGCGAAACCCTTGTCGGTGAGGACCGCCAACACGCCACGTCCATCGGTAGCGCACTGACGACGCTCGACCAGGCCCTCCCGTTCCATCCGGGCCACCGTATGCGTGATCCGGCTGCGCGAGTTCTTGACCGAGTCGGCGATCTCGGCCATGCGCAACATGCGGTCTGGCGCTTCGGACAATCGGACCAGGATCTCGTATTCTGGTGCCGAGAGATCGTGGTTCTCGCGTAGGTCCCGGTCGAGGCGCTCCATGAGCAGCGTGGTGCCGACGAGATAGGCCCGCCACGCGCGTTGCTGGTTCGAATCCAGCCACCGAGTCGTCATACCTTCATCTTACCTGAGGAATAATTGATTCTTCAACTATGTTCGCGGACGGTGAAACCGACCTCGGAGTGCGAGGGGTCGATGACCCATGAGCCGGCGGTGAGGC
>JANLYC010000007.1:0-6155 GCA_031365435.1 Nocardioidaceae bacterium | reverse complement strand
GCCACCGAGACCAGGAGCAGGCCGATCGCAGCCGTACCGACGACGTCCCAGTAGCCGTTGTCGGTGAGCAGCGTCAGACCCACTCCGAACAGCGCGAACAGCAGGCCCAACAGCGCGGCGAGGTCCTCGAGCAGCACCACCGGGAGCTCCGGTGCTTTGGCCGTCCGGATGAACGAGACCCAGCTCTGCCGGCCGCGGATCTTGTTGGACTCGATGATGGCGGTGCGGAAGGACAGCCCTTCCATCACGATCGCTGCGCCCAGGACGACGATCGCCACCCACCAGAATCTGCTGGTGAGCAGTTCGCTCTGCTTGCCGTCATGCACCTCGTGGTACTTGTGGTAGGCCTCGTACAGGGCGAACAGGCCACCGACCGTGAAGAGCACGATCGAGACGATGAACGCGTAGACATAGCGTTCGCGGCCGAACCCGAACGGGTGGTTCGCGGTCGGCGCGCGTCGGGCGCGCTTCGACCCGACGAGAAGCAGCGCCTGGTTGCCCGAGTCCGCGATCGAGTGGATCGACTCCGCCAACATCGAGGACGCACCGGTCAGCACCCATGCCACCAGCTTCGTGGCGGCAATCCCGAGGTTCGCGAGCAGAGCCGCGATGATCGCCCTCGGCGAACCTTCGGTGCTCATGATCCGTCCTGACGGCGTCGAGTCGGCCGGACCGACGGCCTGGGTCGGTGCTCACACACGACCGAGGCCGATGCCGAGATACGTGGCGGCGTACATCCCGGTCGTGAGGAGGGCAGCGTACCTGGCGGTCTCCGGACCTTCGGTCGCGGCGATGGTCTTCGTGCGGATGTCGTGGGCGTTGGCCGCTGCGACCAACCGGCCTCGATTTTCGCGCACCGACGCCTCCTGCGTTCCGTCGTCCAGAACCAACAGGCCCGGGCGGCTGCTGGCGCTGGGGGCGGTCTGGTCGACGAACGGGTCGGCGAACAGGTCCCGGGAGCGTGTCGCCTCGAGCACCGGAAGCAGATGAGCCGCGTCGGCGGCGAGCGCTGGACGTCCGGTCGTACGCCGAAAGGCCTCAGCCACCCGCCGGGCGGCTCGGGCTGCCAGCACGGAACCGCCCCAGACGAGCGGAGCAGCGTCAGCTAGCGTCAGCGCGATGTCTTTGGCCGGGTTGTTGGCGATGTCATGGTGGGGCGAGCAGTCGATGGCGACCTGGTCCAGCACCCGGGCGACGTCATCGGCGTCAAGCTCGGGACCCACACCGATCGCGTGCAGGGCCTGCAGCATCACCACCGCGACCGCGAGGGTGTCCTCGGTCTGGGTCGGCAGGATGCGGCTGTGTCGACCCTCGGCATGCTCGGCCAGAACGGAGTGAGGTGGGCAGGCCGTGATGAGGGAACAGCCACGGCGGACAGCCTCCCGCACGGCGGAGGCCGTCTCGGCGTCGCCGCCCTCCGGTGCCAGCACGATCACGAGGTCGAGTGCCCCGGCCCACCCCGGCAGACCGGCACCGGGCCAGGCAACGAACGGCACCGGACACCAGGGTTCCAGCACAGCCCGCAGCAGCCGCGCATCCGCCCCGGCAGCGACGATCGCCCGCGGCGGACCGTCGCGGTCGAGGTCGGCGATGGCGGCAGCGGCAGCGCCGGACTCCACCCTGACTCGGGCGCCGGAGCCGGCGAGCCAGCGCAGCCGTGGGTCGGCAGCCGCGAGCGCGTCCTCGTCGTCGAGGCGGGCGTCGTCGAAGACCTCAGTCATGCGCTCAGCCGTCTTCACCGCTGTCCGGGACGTCAGCCGGGCCAGGGGCGCTGCCGCTGCGCCGCGCCTCCTCCACCAGCATGACCGGAATGTCGTCGCGGACCGGATAGATCAGTCCGCAGCCGGTGCAGATCAGCTCCTCGTTCGCGTCATCGACGCTCAGGGTGCCCTTGCAGTCGGGGCAGACCAGGATCTCGAGCAGGACGGGGTCCAGCTTCACGCGTGTCTCCTCTGGCGAGTGGATCGGGGTACTGATGTCATGCCGGTGCCTGGAGGACGGCGAGGACCGCGTCACGGACGCTCGCCATCTCGGCAGGTGTGCTGCCCTCGACATTCAACCGCAGCACGGGCTCGGTGTTCGAGGGACGCACGTTGAACCACCAGTCCCCGGTCGTCACCGTCAGGCCGTCCAACCGGTCGAGCCGGGCGCCGTCGACGCCGAAGCGCGCCGCTACCCGGTCCAGCACAGCGGACTGATCGTCCGCGGTGACGTTGATCTCGCCCGACGACGAGTACGGGTCGAGATCCCTGACGAGCTCTGAGACGGCGGCATTTCCTGCTGCCACCGCAGCCAGCAGGTGGAGCGCCGCCAACATCCCCGAGTCGGCGTACCAGAAGCTGCGGAAGTAGAAGTGGCCTGAGTGCTCGCCTCCGAAGACCGCACCGGTCTCGGCCATCGTGGCCTTGATCAGCGAGTGGCCCACGCGGGTGCGGACGGGCAATCCACCGTGGGCCGTGACGATCTCAGGGACGGCACGGCTGGTGATCAGGTTGTGGATGATGTGGGCGCCCGGCGAGACAGCCAGCTCGCGCACGGCGATCAGGGCCGTCAGCGCGGACGGGGAGATGAGATCGCCGTGCTCGTCGACAGCGAAGCAGCGGTCGGCATCACCGTCGAAAGCCAGGCCGAGATCGGCCTCGTGATCGACAACAGCACGTTGCAGATCGACCAGGGTCGCGGGATCGAGTGGGTTCGCCTCGTGGTGGGGAAACGTGCCGTCGAGCTCGAAGTAGAGCTCGACGAGGTCGAGATCGAGCGGGCCGAGCACGGCCGGCACCGTGTGTCCGGCCATGCCGTTGCCTGCGTCAACGACGACGCGCAGCCGCCGGCCCTTGAGGGGAACCAGGTCGTGCAGATGCGTGGCGTACGACGCGAGGAGATCGCGCCGCTCGGCTGCCCCACGCTCGGAGGCGGCCACTGCAGGAAGGTCTCGCGACTCGATCCGGCGCCGGATCGCGTCCAGGCCGGTCTCGCGGGAGAGCGCGACGGCACCGGCGCGGCAGAGCTTGATTCCGTTGTAGGCCGCAGGGTTGTGGGAGGCGGTGACCATGGCCGCGGGCAGGCCCAACCGACCCGACGCGAAGTAGAGCTGGTCGGTGGACGCAAGGCCGATGTGGACCACGTCCGTACCGGTGTCCTGCACGCCGGCTCCGAAGGCGTTGGCCAGACCGGGCGAAGAGGCGCGCATGTCGTGGCCGATCACGACAGCAGGGTCGTGGTCGTCGGCCACCACCTCGAGGGCGAAGGCAGCCCCGATCGCGTGGGCGGTGGCGTCGTCGAGCTGGGAGGGAACGAGACCTCGGACGTCGTACGCCTTGAAGATCGCCGCCAGGTCCGCCACGGGGGCCATCCTTGCAGAACGACTCAGGGGTCTATCTCGCTCGGGTCTCGCCCGAGCAGCTCGGCGATGTGCTCGATCAGGACCTCGTTCACCAAAGCCGTGCGCTCCGCCCGGGTGGCGGCACGCAGCTCGACCGGTCGACGAAAGACCACGATCCGCGCCGGCTGACCTGCCCGCGCCGGCACGGTCGACCCGAACGGGACCGGTTCGTCGCCCCATTCGTCGGGGATCTGCGGGACGTCTTCGGTGCCGAAGTCGACGTCCTCGAGCTCGCTCTCCCATCGACGCGCGAGCCGTTCGACGAGGGAGATCACCAGCTCATCGAAGTCGTCGCGGCGGCTCGGCCGAGCAGCCGGCCCGGCCGGGCTCAGCGGACCCGGCAGCACGAGCGGACCGCGCGGCCCCCGACCGTGCCGGTCACGGCTCGGTCCGACCCGTTTGGGTGCCGCCGCTGCGAGCGGTGGGGACGCCGGCCGTTCTTCCATCACAGCATCACCGTACTGATGCGGCCCTGATCCTGACGTCGGGCGGTCGTGCCGCATCTCCACGGCTTGCCGCCCGATCCCCGGGACACGGCACGGACGAGCCGCCCAATGCCGGTCAGACCGGGCGACGGGCGGTAGCGTCAGCGCGTGAGTCGTCGACGTGTGTGCTCCCGCAACACCTGCGGGAGCACTGCCATCGCGACGCTGACGTATGTCTACTCCGACCAGACCGCGGTGCTCGGACCCCTGGCGACCTTCGCCGAGCCACACTCCTACGACCTCTGCGACTTCCACTCCGAGCGGCTCAGCGCCCCACGCGGGTGGGAAGTCATCCGGTTGGCTCCGGACCCGGCGGCGGGGGGGCCGACCGAGGACGACCTGCTGGCACTGGCCGACGCGGTTCGTGAGGCCGCCCGACCACGCACCGTGGAGGAACCCGTCGGCGACGGGGTCGAGGTCGGACGGCGCGGCCACCTGCGGGTGCTCCGCTCCACGGACGTCTGACGTCGCACGCAGCAACGCCCCCAGGCTGATCTCAGTCGGGTGATCCCGGCCGAACGGCCGGGCGGGTCACGGTCCACACTCCCGACAGCAGCGGGATCGCCGACTGGCCCTGGGGGCTGTGGTACACCGCCGTGCCCTGCACGGCTGCTCCGTCACTGACGCTGACCACCAGGTATGCCGCCCGTGGCGGGATGGGACCCGGCCACAGCCGCGTGGTGCCCGACTTGATCGGCACGCGGCCCGCCCGACCGACCTCGGTCCCCTGGTCGTCGTACGCCCGGATCTCGACGGCGCCACCACCGGCCTCGACCGTGGCGAACGCAAGAGTGACGCGGAGTCCGTCGAAGAGGGGCACGACCGCCGGATCGACCAGCGGTGGACTGTCGGAGGAGGCGCTGAACTCGACCTTCGGCCCACTGCTCTCGCTGATGAGTGCGGCCGTGAACGAACCCCCCGAGGTGAGGTGCAAGGCAGTGGCCGCGGAGCCGGTGATCGCACTGACGTCCTTGACGAACGTGTGACCGGGTTTGATCCGCACCTGGCTGAGCCCCTTGGGCGTGAACGGCCCGCCCGCATCCAGGACGTCCGCGCTCACCAGCAGCTGGCGGCCGGTCGTGTTGGTGACGACCAGCCGCTGGTCCCCGGCGCCGCTGTCACCTGCGTTCACCAGGACGTCTCCGGAGGGCGCCTGCGACGGGGCCAGCCATTCGTAGCCACCGGGGGTCGCTCCTTCGAGGCGAGCGACATCGACCGCTGCCGCCACCCGACCACGGGTTGACCTGACCTCGAGCGTCACGGCGTCCAGTCCGGGCGCGAACCGGGCCAGGTCCACGGCCTTGCGGGAGTTCGGCCCGACCGGGATACCGCGCGCACCGACCGCGTGCACGAGGCCCTTCGGCCCGTAGAACACGAGGTCGACGACGGCGACGGCCGGTGTCGGGTTGGACAGGACCAGGCGTGCTGTCGCGCCGACGTTCGTGTCCACTCCCGTGAACCACCAGCTGTCTGCCGGCGCGACACAGTCGGCGACGGCGACGCCGGTCGTTCTCGCGCCGGACCGGACGGTCCGCTGAGCCGCAAAGGTTCCTGGCGCCAGGCCGTCGCTCCCACTGACCGTGACGGCGGGCTGAGCACCAGCTCGAAGTGGAGTCGTGATCGGCGCACCGACCTGGTCCGACGTCGCAACCGGTGACCGGCTCCCCGAGGTCAGCGCCGCCACTGCGAGCGACCCGGGGCCTGCTGCCCCAGCTCCCGGCGGAGCCACCGCGAAGACGTCGGTTCTCGCTCCCGGACCACCCGGGGTCTCGGGGCAGCTCAGCCGCACGTTGGAGGCGGGCACCACCGAAGGCGTGCGGTCGACACGAGCGAGCGAGCTCGACCCAGCCGACGTGAGCGCCACCGCGCCGACGGAGGTCAGGACCGCGACACCGGTCAGCACCGCGGTCAGGTGAGCAGCGGGCTTCACGACACCCCCTCTTCCGTGCGGACGGGGGGCTCAGCGGACTCCGTCGGCTCGGCGACCGGGTCGCGCTGGATCGACGGAGCGGCCAACACGATCGCCGTGAGCACCAGCAACAGCTGGAGGGCGACCCACCAGCCGCGGTGTCCCCCGTGGTCGATCGCCGTGACAGCATCGCGGCCGGGGACGTCCACCTGCCATCCGAGCAGCCGCCGGGAGCTCGTCGACGGGGTCAGCCCAGCGGCGCCGTCGAGCTGCGCCACCTGATCGGTGTCATAAGGCGCAGGCAGCACGACGTAAGCGATTCCGAGCTGCGCGAGCCGGTTGACGTCGGACTCGGACGCCTCGGACAGCAGGCTGCGGA
>JANLYC010000642.1:0-1672 GCA_031365435.1 Nocardioidaceae bacterium | reverse complement strand
CGTTCCTTCCAGCATCCCTCGCAGCGTCGCCAACGGCACCGCCCCGGTCTGCCGCTTGGCTTCCTTCCCACCGATGAACACGATGGACGTGGGGATGCCACGGATCTGGAACCGTGACGCGGAGCGCTGCGACCGGTCCGTATCGAGCTTCGCCACGAGGGCTCGGCCCATCGTCTCCCGTGCGAGCGTGGCAACGGCGGGCGCCATCATCTTGCACGGCCCGCACCAGTCGGCGTAGAAGTCCACCAGCACGGGCACCGCTGATTCCGCGATCACGCGGTCGAAGCTCTCGTCGTCCAGCAACACGGGAGCATCCACGACGATCGATTGCCCGCACGCACCGCATTTCGGTCCGTCGGCGGCCTTGTCCGCCCGCACCCGGTTCCACTTGCCGCAGCTGGCGCAGCGCAGCGTGAGCCGTGGTGCATCCGTCGTCTGTGTTGTTGGCATTCGTCGCTTCTCCCTCCGGTCGTCAGTCGTTAGCTTCCACTCTGCAAGATTCGGGGGCGTTAGCTCAGCTGGGAGAGCGCTGCCTTTGCAAGGCAGAGGTCATCGGTTCGATCCCGATACGCTCCATGACAATCTGGTTCTACAACGTTCGACGGCGTCCAGAAATGGCGCCGTTCTTCGTTTTTCCTGGTGGGAGTTCGTTCGCTCTCGTTCT
This sequence comes from Nocardioidaceae bacterium, assembly GCA_031365435.1. Taxonomy (GTDB): domain Bacteria; phylum Actinomycetota; class Actinomycetes; order Propionibacteriales; family Nocardioidaceae; genus JANLYC01. Next base: position 1,008 of record JANLYC010000642.1, on the reverse strand, counting down.
GCCATAAACGGTTGTAAACGACGTACTTCCACGGCCTTCGTGCACTGCACGCCAGTGGTATGTCGTGTACACAGTTGTTTGCTTAACGCAGTCGTTCTCGATGCGCATGCGCGCGTTCTTGCTTCCTGCAATTCCCGCCAGTACCTTCGCTGCGCCTCCCGTCCAATTGCGCTCCCTGCCCTCTGGCCTATCGCCTCGCCGCGGTTGCAGAGCAGCAACGGGCCTACGTGTCACCGCAAAGGCAGTGGGAAAGATGGTGGCGCATCCCGAGGAAACTGCAAGCAACGGAGCGTTGAATGGCCAGATCATGGACAGCTTTACCCCGGAGCGCCGCTTTGGTGGCGGTGCTGGCGTATGGGTGCGGCGGGGAGTCACTCAACCCCGGGGCCACCGTGGCGCAGATACAGGTGTCCCTCTCCCCTGCGGCGCTGACCTTGCGAGCGGGTGACTCGCAGCAATTCACCGCGCAGGTGTCCGGGGGTGGTAGCACAGCGGTGACGTGGAGCTCCAGCAGCGTCTCGATCGCCACCGTCAGCTCTTCGGGAGCGGTGACTGGCATCGGTGCCGGCGCTTCCACGATCAAGGCCACATCAGTAGCTGACCCCAACAAGTCTGCAACCGCAGTGGTCACCGTGGTTGGATCAGGCAACGTCACCTGGGTGGGCGGAAATCCGGCCTCGCCCTCGGAGTGGTCCGCGCCCACCAACTGGTTGCCGGCGTTGGTTCCCTCGGCAACAGATACCGCCGTCATCGGCGTCACATCATCTTCGCCGACGCTCAGTGCCGACGTGACCATCGCGAAAGTCACCGTGGCGACGGGTGCCACGCTGACAGTCGGGTCGAAAACGCTCACGGTCGGTGCGGGACTCAGCACCAAGGGCAAGATCACGACGAAGGACACACGCGGCGTGGGCCAGGTGGTGATCAAGGGCGGCAAGGCCGACCTCGAGGGCACCCTTGGCACGGTGAAGCTGAAAGGCTCGACGAAGGGAGCCCTGACGGGTGCGG
>JANLYC010000375.1:0-3232 GCA_031365435.1 Nocardioidaceae bacterium | reverse complement strand
CATCGGCAGCTCCGAACGAACTGCCAGCTCCGAGAGGGTCAGGGTGCCGCCGCCGTCGGCGAGGTGCTCGAGCAGGCTGAACGCCCGGTCCACGGACTGCACCCGTTCGGCCGTCATCGAACCTCCGTTAGGTGGAGACATCCTTCCGGTGGACGGAAGGCTTTCAGGATACGACCTCGGCGTCGGCATTCGCTCCCGAGGGGCGGCCTTGCACCTTGACGGCCTCGGCCACCGCTTCTAGTATTCCGTAAAACAGAATAGTTCTTCCACTAGATGGAATCTAGGCCTTACCAGAGAAGGGATCGCGATGAGTCACCAGCTGCCTTACGCGGTGAACTGCTCGCTGCTGTTCACCGAGGTCGCACTGCTCGAGCGGCCGGCGGCCGCGCGGGCAGCCGGCTTCGACGCCGTGGAGTTCTGGTGGCCGTGGCCGGACCAGCCGGTGCCCGGCGACGCTGACGTCGACGCCTTCGTGCGTGCGGTCCGCGACGCCGGAGTTCAGCTGATCGGGCTCAACTTCTTCGCCGCTCAGCTCACCGGCCCCGACTGCGGTGTGCTGTCGATCCCCGCGCGGTCAGCGGAGTTCATCGACAACATCGACGTCACGGTCGGGATCGGCGAGCAGCTCGGCGTGGGCGCGTTCAACGCGCTGTACGGGAACCGGGTCGAGGACGTCGCTGCGGAGGAGCAGGACGAGGTCGGGGCGACGAACCTCGTGCGGGCGGCAGCGGCAGCGGGGAGGATCGGCGCCACCGTTCTGGTCGAACCGGTCAGTGGGCCCAAGCCCTATCCGCTGCGCACGGCCGCCGACGTGGTTCGGGTCCTCGACCGCGTCCGGGGGCTCGGTGCCACTAACGTCGGGCTGCTGTTCGACGTGTTCCATCTCGCCAACAACGGCGACGACCTGGACGCGGCCATCGCGGCGTACGCCGACCAGGTCGCCCACGTGCAGATCGCCGATGCACCCGGCCGAGGCGAGCCGGGCAGCGGACAGCTCGACCTCGACCGCTACCTCGAGCAGCTCGAGGCTGCCGGCTACACCGGTTGGGTCGCCCTCGAGTACAACCCCACCACCACGACGACGGACAGCCTGGGCTGGCTCACCCGCGAGCGGCGTTCCAGCGTCGCCTCGGCGTGACACGACCGGGCATCGACGAAGGAGACAGCATGACCACCATCGCATTCATCGGCCTCGGCATCATGGGCGGACCGATGGCAGCCAACCTGGTGAAGGCGGGCCATGACGTCGTGGGCTACAACCTGCACCCCGAGCCCGTCGAGCGACTCGTCGCCGCCGGCGGCCGCGGGGCCGCCAGCGTGGCCGAGGCCGTGACCGGCGCGGACGTCGTCATCACGATGGTGCCCGACTCGGCCGACGTCGAGTCGGTCGCCCTCGGGGAGGACGGCATCTACGCTCACGCCAAGCCGGGGACCATCCATCTCGACATGAGCTCGATCCGGCCCGACGTCGCGGCCAACGTCGCCGAGCAGGCGCGCGAACGTGGGCTGCGTGCCCTCGACGCACCGGTCAGCGGGGGAGAGACGGGAGCCATCGAGGCCAGCCTGTCGATCATGGTCGGTGGCGAGCCCGACGACTTCGAGGAGGTCAAGCCGATCCTCGAGGCCGTCGGCAAGACCGTCGTCCACGTCGGCCCCAGCGGCTCCGGCCAGACCGTCAAGGCGGCCAACCAGCTGATCGTGGCGGGCACCATCGAGCTCGTCGCCGAGGCGATCGTCTTTCTCGAGGCGTATGGCGTCGACACCGAAGCTGCGGTGACCGTGCTCGCCGGCGGGCTGGCCGGCAACCGCATCCTCGACCGCAAGGCCGCCTCCATGCTGCGGCGGGAGTTCGAGCCCGGCTTCCGGATCGACCTGCACCACAAGGACATGGGCATCGTCACCGCCTCCGCCCGCGAGAAGGGAGTCGTGATCCCGCTCGGGGCGGTCGTCGCCCAGTTGATCGCGTCGCTGCGCGCGCAGGGCCACGGCGGCCTCGACCACTCGGCCCTGCTGAAGATCGTCGAGCAGCTGTCCGGTCGCGCAGGCGACAAGGACTCCTGATGGCACGCATGAAGGCCGCTGAGGCCGCGGTCAAGATCCTCGAGCTCGAAGGTGCCACCCAGGCGTTCGGCCTCCCCGGTGCGGCGATCAACCCGTTCTACGCGGCCATGCGACAGCACGGGGGAATCGCGCACGTGCTCGCCAGGCACGTCGAGGGCGCCTCGCACATGGCCGAGGGCTACACCCGCGCCAAGGCCGGCAACATCGGCATCTGCATCGGCACCTCCGGGCCAGCCGGCACCGACATGGTCACCGGGTTGTACTCCGCCATCGCCGACTCGATCCCGATCCTGGCCATCACCGGCCAGGCGCCGGTTGCTCGGCTGCACAAGGAGGACTTCCAGGCGGTCGACATCGCCTCGATCGCCGCGCCGGTCACGAAGTGGGCGACCACGGTGCTCGAGCCCGCACAGGTGCCGGGCGCGTTCCAGCAGGCGTTCCACCTGATGCGGTCGGGTCGCCCCGGGCCGGTCCTGCTCGACCTGCCGTTCGACGTGCAGATGGCCGAGATCGACTTCGACCCCGACACCTACGAACCCCTTCCGGTCTACAAACCACGGGCTACGCGGGCGCAGATGGAGAAGGTGCTGGCCATGCTCGCGGCCGCCGAACGGCCGTTGATCGTGGCCGGTGGCGGCATCATCAACGCCGACGCCGCCGACCTGCTGGTCGAGTTCGCCGAGATCACCGGTGTCCCCGTCGTGCCCACGCTGATGGGGTGGGGCATCATGCCCGACGACCACGAGCTGATGGCCGGGATGGTGGGACTGCAGACGTCGCACCGCTACGGCAACGCGACGATGCTGGCGTCGGACTTCGTGCTCGGCATCGGGAACCGGTTCGCCAACCGGCATACCGGTGGCATCGACACGTACACCAAGGGCCGTACGTTCGTTCACATCGACATCGAGCCCACCCAGATCGGCCGGGTCTTCGCGCCCGACTTCGGCATCGTCTCCGACGCCAAGGCCGCCCTCGAGCTGTTCGTCGAGGTGGCCCGCGCCCGTCAGGACGAGGCGGCGCTCAAGGACCGTGCCGCGTGGGCGCAGTCGTGTCGTGACCGCAAGGCCTCGATGTGGCGCAAGACCAACTTCGACGTGACCCCGGTCAAGCCGCAGCGCGTCTACCAGGAGATGAACAAGGCGTTCGGCAAGGACGTCCGCTACGTCTC
>JANLYC010000548.1:0-2997 GCA_031365435.1 Nocardioidaceae bacterium | reverse complement strand
GCGTCCAGCGCAACCCGGTGCGCACCAGAAACACCCGTTTTGTGCCCGGTGGCTCCGCGGGACCCGCTCGGTCTCAGGCGTCGTAGTCGAGGACGACGACCTCACTGGTCGGGTGGCTCTGACAGGTGAGGACGTACCCGTTCTCGATCTCGTCAGGCTCGAGGGCGTAGTTGTCGTCCATCTCGACCGTGCCCTCGACGAGCTTGGCGCGGCAGGTGCCGCAGACGCCGCCCTTGCAGGCGAACGGCGCGTCCGGGCGTACCTCGATCGCGGCCTCGATGATCGGGACGTCGCTGCCTTTGAGCCGGAAGGTGGAACGGCGTCCGTCGAGGATGATCGTGACCTCGGCGCCCTCGCCGTCATCCTCCGACGTCGTACGAGGCTCGGGTGGCTTCGTCTCGACGTGGAAGAGCTCGGTGTGGATGCGCGTTCCGTCGACGCCCTCGTCGACCAGGGCTTCGCGCAGCTCGGCCACCATGGCGAACGGCCCACACAGGAACCAGTCGTCGATCGTGTCGGCCGGCACGAGCGTGTCGGTGATCTTGCGCAGGCGCGGCGCGTCGAGCCGACCCGACAGCAGCTCCGCGTCCTGGGTCTCGCGGCTCAGCACGTGGAGCAGGTGGAAGCGCTCGCGGTAGCGGTCCTTGAGGTCCTCGAGCTCCTCGAGGAACATCACGGACTTGCTCGTCCGGTTGGCATAGATGAGCGTCACCCGGCTGAGCGGCTCACGCTCGAGCGTGGTGGCGATGATCGACAGGATCGGCGTGATGCCGCTGCCCGCGGCGATCGCGCAGTAGTGCTTGGCGTTGGCCGGGTCGAGCGGGGTGTGGAAGCCGCCGACGGGCGTCATGACCTCGAGCTCGTCTCCGATCTTCAGCGAGCCGGCAGCGAATCCGGAGAAGTGACCACCCGGCAGCACCTTCACGCCGATCCGCAGCTTGCCGTGACCCGCGGGGGCGCAGATCGAGTAGCTGCGGCGGACGTCATCGCCCGCCAGCGAGGTCTTGATCGTGAGGTGCTGTCCCTGCACGAAGTCGTAGTCGTCGGCGAGTTCGGGCGGCACCGCGAGCGTGATGCAGACCGCGTCGTCGGTCAACGGCGTCACGTCGCTGACGTGCAGCGAGTGGAAGACGGCCTTGCGGGGGGCGTTCATGAGGCAGGTGGACCTAGTCGGCTAGTGGGTCTTGAAGTAGTCGAACGGCTCCTTGCAGCTGGTGCACACCCACAAGGCCTTGCATGCGGTCGACCCGAAGCGGCTGAGCTCACGGGTGTCCCCCGATCCACACTGTGGACACCGCACACTCAAGGGAACCATCACCGCCCTGTCCGTGCGCGCCTGGGGTGGAGCGATGCCGTACTCGAGGAGCTTCTGCTTGCCCGCGTCACTCATCCAGTCGGTCGTCCAGGCGGGAGCCAGCACGAGTCGCACGGTCACGTCGTCATAGCCGTGGCGGGCCAGGGCAGTGGTGACGTCGGCGGTGATCGCGTCCATGGCCGGGCAGCCGGAATAGGTCGGGGTGATCGTCACGTCGACATGGCCGGTGTCGTCGACCTCGAGGTCACGCAGGATGCCCAGGTCCTCGATGGAGAGCACCGGCACCTCCGGGTCGGGAACCTCGGCGACGATGGCTCGGAGCGCGGCAGACGACGGCGGCGGGCCGGTCGGAGCGGTCGTCGACATCGGGGTCACCATCGGGCGCCGGGGTGCGAGCGAGCGAGGTGCTGCATCTCGGCGAGCAGGTAGCCCATCGACTCGGTGTGGAGGCCACGGCGGCCGCCGGTATGGCGGACGTCGGTCTGCGGGCGTTCGAGAGTGGCCTCGGCGAGAACGGTGTCGACGTAGGTGAGGACGCGGTCCTCGAGGGTGCTGGGGTCGACGGCCACACCCTGGTCGGCCAACCGGCATACGAGGTCGTCGGACTCGAACAGCTCGGCGACGTAGGGCCACAGGTCGTCGAGGCCCCGCTGCATGCGCCGATGAGACTCGTCGGTACCGTCGCCGAGCCGGAGCGTCCACTGGGTGGCGTGGTCGCGGTGGTAGTCGACCTCCTTGACTGCCTTGGCTGCAACGGCTGCGAGCGTCTCGTCGGTGGAGGTCTGGAGGTAGGTGAACGACTCGAACTGGTATGCCGCTACGACCAGCATGCGGGCCGTCGTGTCGGCGAAGTCGCCCCGCTCGAGCTCGAAGATCTGGGCGTTGACGAAGTCGCGCTCGTCGCGGAAGTACGCCAGCGCATCCTCATCACGGCCGGCGTCCTCGAGCTGACCGGCATACGTCAGGAGCGAGCGCGCCTGCCCGAGCTGGTCGAGGGCGATGTTGCCGAGCGCGACGTCCTCCTCGAGCTGCGGCGCAGCCGCGATCCAGCCACCCAGGCGTTGGGCGTAGACGAGCGCATCGTCAGCGAGCCGCAGCGCATAGACCCACCTGTCAGAAGTGGGGGCTCCTATAGCCGCCCGTACTTCTGACAACTCGGGGAGGGAGGACGAGGTCACAGGTGCTCAACACCTTCGGGGACGTCGTAGAACGTCGGGTGGCGGTAGATCTTGTCAGCGGCCGGTTCGAAGAACGCGTCCTTCTCGTCGGGGCTGCTCGCGGTGATCTGGTCGGCGGGCAACACCCAGATCGAGACGCCCTCCTGGCGGCGGGTGTAGAGGTCGCGGGCGTTGCGCAGGGCCATGGCCGCGTCGGGGGCGTGCAGGCTGCCGACGTGGACGTGGGACAGTCCGCGCTTGGCCCGGACGAAAACCTCCCACAGCGGCCACTCGCGGCGCGCGGCGCGGGTGGGTGACTGCTCGGCCGGCACTCCGGTCGTGGGTACGGCGCCGTGGCCGCCGGCCGTCAGGTCCGTCGGGGTGTGGTCGGTCATGCGGCGGTCCCGACTTCACGGCGGGCTGCCTGCTTCTCGGCGTAGGCAGCCGCCGCCTCACGGACCCAGGCACCCTCCTCGTGGGCACGACGGCGATGCTCCATGCGCTGCTTGTTGCAGGGGCCGTTTC